>CAZPSR010000051.1:0-11549 GCA_964589135.1 uncultured Syntrophomonas sp. | reverse complement strand
GGTTAAACGGGTGGATACATCAACCATATTAGGCGGAACTTCTGATCTACCCGGTAAGAGTAAGACATCGTCAAAGGTGAGACCTTTTTTGCTAAATTTATCAACCATATCTTCCTGGCCTCCTCGTTTTTATCCTGGTAAATTGAGTTAATATTATCGCATTATTACTTAATTATCAAGCAGTCCTGGCCAGGAAGAAATTATTACTATTCCATAAATTGTTATCTTGCCTAGTCTCCTCCCATAATGGATCCCACCCCATAGTGCATAAAGTGATCATAAAGACATTCAATGGTTTTTGGGCTTACCCCAAATTTTTCTGCCAATTGCTCTGCTTCCAGACCGGACTCCAGACTCTGCAGGAAATCTGACCCATCAATACCAACCTCTGCTGCCATCTCCTCTACTGATGGTATTCTGCTCCAAGGGGGATAGGAACCTTTGATATCTTCAGGTTTTTCGCTCATCTAAATCGCCTCCTAGCAATACTATTTTTCCTGTAAGTCAGACAAATAATACAGCAAAAAAAGTAGGCTGGATTTAGCCTATTGCAAAAATAGGGGCTTTTTTACCCTGCCCTCAGATGGAGTTGTTTTTCAGCCTCATATGAGTATTATCCAGGTCTACCACAATAACTTCCCGGCCAATTTTCTTAACCGCCTCCCAGGGAATAACTAGTTTTTGACGATCAGTCCAGAAATTAAAGGCATTGCCTCTGTTCGGTAAAATAATGGATACTATTTGCCCTGATTCCTCATCAATAACCATATCTGAATCTCCCACCGTACCCATTCTCATACCATCATAAATATTAACCATTTCTTTGCCTATCAGTTCATTGAGTCGCACCTCTATCCTCCTTTAAACTCCAGTATGCCCAAATCCTCCTGCACCTCGAGCCGTATCATCAAGATTCTCAACCTCCTGCAGCTCTACTCGTTCTACCCGGCTGAATATCATCTGGGCTATTCTTTCCCCTCTTTTTAAAATATACTCTTTGTCCCCTAGATTTATAACTATCACCTTAATTTCTCCTCGATAATCAGCATCTATAGTTCCCGGAGTGTTTAACAGGGTAAGACCATGCTTCAGAGCCAGGCCACTACGGGGCCTTATCTGGGCTTCATATCCTTTTGGAATAGCGATAGCAATACCCGTAGGTACCAGTGCCACAGCTTTACTGCTGATAGTAATATCATCCTGGTTAGCTGCATACAGATCCACTCCGGAAGAACCCGGAGTCATATAACGGGGCAAAGGCAGATCAAATGAATGCAGTCGTTTAATAGCTATTTTCATGGGCGGCTCCTTTCTGGCTTTGCTTTCATCCCCAAATTCTTTGGTATTGCTTTTCCACCTCTTGCATTACCCCGGCTGGGCCAATGGCTGCTACGGAAATAGCTTGATCCCCCAAAAGCCTAATTGCCAGATCCTGAATTTGTTCAGGTTGTACCTGCATAACCCGCTCAATAGCTTGTTCTGGACTAATGATCTTATCATACATAATAATGGCTTTGCCCAATCTGCTCATACGGTTCATGACACTTTCCAATCCCAGGTACATACTAGATTTAATCAATCTGCGGGTTCTATCCAATTCTTCTTCAGTAATTCCTCGGTCTACCAGGGCTTGGATCTGATTTTGCAGGGCCTCAAAACACTGATCGATCTTATTCTGTCCAGTTCCTATATATATGGAATAGGCTCCGGTATCAGAATAATTGGAAGGGTAGGAATAGATGGAATAAGCCAAACCCAATTCTTCCCTCATTTTTTGAAAGAGCCTTGAACTCATGCCTCCCCCCAATATGCTGTTCATAACATTCATGGCATAGCGCCCTTCATCTTTATAGGATATCCCTTGTACACCCACACAGATTTGTACCTGTTCGGTATCCTTTTCCATAAGATCCAAAAACCCAGTATAATCATGGGGATTGATGCGGGGAAAATCAACTTTTTCGCTACTTTGCTCACTGAGCAAATTTTCCATCAGATCTCTAATCGCCGAGGCTTGCACATTGCCAGCTACTGATATAATCATATTGGAAGGAATATAGGCACTTTGGTAAAATCCATAAACATCGTCCCGACTAAAACCTTTCACCGTTTCCAGGGTTCCCAAGATAGGTGATCCCATGGGATGATCCAGCCAAAGACGCCGGGCAAAACGATCATGAATTAGATCATCTGGAGCATCTTCAGTCATATTTATTTCTTCTACCACTACCCCTTTTTCGGTTTCAAAATCCCTGGTATAAAAGCAGGAATTAAATACCATATCAAACATCATATCACTGGCCAGGTCTATGTTTTCATCCAGAATGCGCGCATAAACACAGGTATACTCTTTAGAGGTAAAAGCATTTAACTGCCCCCCGATACCCTCAAATTTCTCAGCAATATCTCGGGCGGATAAGCCTTCAGTTCCTTTAAAAAGCATATGTTCTATAAAATGACTGGCCCCTTTCATCCCGTCCGGTTCATGCCGGGACCCTACTCCGATGTATATACCTATAGCTGCCGAACGAACATGGGGTATTTCCTCTACCACCAGTCTTGCTCCATTGCTAAGGCTCCAATAACTAATCATTATATCCCCCCGAAAATAGTATATTTTACTTTTACTCAGTATAGCATTTCTTTCAGTTTTATAAGCCATCGTTGGCGTCCTTCTAACTTCTCTCGGCTGATCAATCTTATACTGGAAAATAACTTACCATCAAGATACACATGCAAAACCCCCAGGGCTTGATGGGATCTTACTGGGGCGCTAATAGCATAATCCATTTCCACCTTTTTTTCAACATTCAGCAGTTTTTCTTCCCGGCCTGACCATATAACAAGATCTTTTTCCGGATACAATTCTACATACTCACTGCTGCCCGGGCTTATTTTCAGCCTTTTAAAGGGGATATCCTTATCGATTATTTTCTCCCGGCTTAGTTCCTCATAACCATAATTCAACAAACGGGTACAATCCCCATTCCGATCATGAGAATTGAGTACCACCGCGATCAACTGCCGCTTATCCCTCTGGGCTGATGCCACCAAACATTTACCAGCCGCATTGGTGGTTCCAGTTTTAATCCCATTGGCTCCCTGATAGCTGTAAAGAAGACTATTAGTATTGGAAAGGGTTAATTCTTGCTGATAGGCCGGATGTTTAAATTTCACCTCTCTTAAAGCTACCAAGTCCTTTATGTGATCTTTTTGCAGTAAATAGCGGCCCATTACCGCCAGGTCATAAGCGGTACTCCAATGCTCATTGTCTGGCAGTCCGGAGGCATTGACAAAATGAGTGTTTACGGCTCCAATGATAAAGGCCTTCTTGGACATCAGATGGGAAAAAAACCTTTCATTGCCGGCCACATGCTCAGCCAGGGCCACTGCTGCATCATTGGAAGATTTAACCAAAGCGGCTTTGAGCAGTTCTGATACCAAGACCTCTTGGCCTTCTTTCAAGCCGATGGTATATTCAGGAGTATAATCAGCCTGATGGCTAATCTCGGCCACTTCGTGCAAAGCCGCATACTCCACGCTCAATATGGCAGTCATGATTTTGGTGGTACTGGCTACCGGTCTGATCTCCCCGGCTTTTTGAGAATAAAGGATTTGACCCTCATCAGCATCTAACAGGCATACCTGGGAAGATAAATGATAAGGACCTGCCTGGGCCTGGGCTACTGCCCAATATCCCACGAAAAACCAGAAGGAGCCTATAATAGCCAGCCACTGGGCTGAAGCTCTCATATCAAGATGCCCCATCCGCTGTCACCAATATGGAGTCAATAGTAATCATGCCGTATCCTTCCTGTTGAAGATAGTTTAGCAAGTCCGGCAGTGCTTTTACGCTTGGATCAGTGGGATGCATCAAAATGATGGCATCATTATGAACCTTGTTACAGACCCTTTTTACTATAGTTTCCGGGCTGGGTTTCTGCCAATCGATGGTATCAATGCTCCACATAATCAATTGGTAACCGATGGCCCCCACCGCTTTGACCAGTCTTCCATTTTGTTCCCCATAAGGAGGGGCAAAAAACCGGGTTTTTTGCCCGATAATCTCCTGGATAACTGCCTCAGCCTTTTTTATCTGGGCCTGAGCCTCTTTATCCGACAAACTGCTGAAATGAACGTGTTTATAGGCATGATTCTGGATGCTATGTCCAGCCTCACTCATTTCCTTAAGCAGTTCTGGATTTTTTTCTGCCCAACTACCGGTTACAAAAAAGGTAGCTTGAGCCTGCCCTTTTTTAAACTCCTCTAACATATCCGGAATAAACTCTTCTCCCCAATCCACGTTAACGCAAATTGCCACTACCTTCTTACCCGTATTGCCCTGGTAGATGGCTTCTTGGCTAGCGGTGGCCTCCACTCCGCTATATCTATAGTAGCTTATCGCCGCCAGCAGCAAAGCAGTGATTAATAAAGCTGCTCCTATGCGGAACAGGCTTTTTCTATCGAAAAAATATATTCTCATTTTTCCCTCCCTAGAATGTTAACCCAAACTTGATTGCCTGCTATACCTGCTTTTATAATAATGGGACTTTTCCCATTATTTTTAAACCTCAAATCCAGATACCCGTAATTTACCGTAGCATCCCTTCCTTCCGGCACATAATGAATAGCTCTACTATGCTGATGCCTTTCAATAATCTCTAACCCTGCCGCTTCTGCCGCATTAAAAATAGTGCTGGCAACCTGGCAGACCCCTCCGCCAAAATCCATTGCGGTATGACCCATTATAATTATCGGAGCAGGCTGATAGACGCGAATCATAGTTCTAGGCCCAACAATCCCATTAAAAGAAAATACTTCTTCTGGCCATAAGAGCCTATTATTAATGGCTTTTACGGCCAGATTAATATTGCTTCTCCGCTGGGCACTGCCGCTGATCCAGGTTGAATAGGATCCAATAATCTGTTGGCTTTCGGCAATTTCCCTTGCCTTATGCTGGGGGTAAACCTGAATGACTTTCAATTCCAGCTCTTCTTCCGGAACAGCGGATAATATCTGTTGAACATTATATTTCACATCAATGATACAGCCATTTACTTCAGGAATTATTTCCCCGGTCCCTTGATCCAAAGATGGTTCCACTGGTACTTTTTGATGCCTGATGGCCCAGTGCTCTACTAGTCTTGTCACCTCCTCCGGCAGCATTCCTCCTACCTTTTCACCATTTATGACTACTCCCGGCTTTACCCCATACAAATAGCGATCCAGCTTATCCAGTCCACTTGCCAAGAGTGGCAGGCTGATAAATAAGCTTAATAAAATAAGGTTTCTGCTATCAATGGTTAATCGGAAAAAACCTTTTAATCTTAGCCACCTCCTCCACCTCCCATATTTTTATAAATATTCCCTTGACGAGCAGGCTATTCAGTTTATTTTTACATCATCTTTTAGCAGGATATTACTCTGAGTTATTTCCCAGGAATTTTCCTGGGAAAACCCCAGAAAATACAAATAAACCGAGACGGCTCGGTTTACTTGGATATGGGTGTTTTATCGGATTTATTTATTTTTTACTGCATTTCTCAGAACAGCTTTACGGGATAGGTTAATCCGTCCCTGCTTGTCTATTTCAGTAACTTTAACCAGAATCTGATCACCTATATCTACCACGTCTCTGACTTTGTTTACTCGTTCCTCAGCCAGCTGTGATATATGGACTAGTCCTTCTTTACCTGCAGTACCTAGTACTCCAGGAATAATCTCAACAAAGGCACCAAAATCCATTATTCTCTTAACGGTACCCATATAGGTCTTGCCAACTTCTACATCAGCAATTATGGATTCAATAAAGAACTTGGCCTTCTTGGCTCCTTCTTCATCCATGGACATGATATAAAGGCTGCCATCATCTTCGATATCAATTTTACACCCGGTCTCATCGACTATCTTGTGAATAGTCTTGCCCCCCGGGCCAATTATTTCTCTGATCCGGTCAGGATGTATCTGCATTTTGGTTAAGCGGGGTGCATAAGGAGATAACTCATCATTGGGTTTATCAATAGCCTCCAGCATTTTGTTCATTATGAACATCCTACCGAGACGAGCTTTAGTCATGGCTGTTGATACTATCTCTTTATCAACTCCGGTTATCTTAATATCCATCTGCAGTGCTGTTACCCCTTTTTCAGTGCCGGCCAGCTTAAAGTCCATATCTCCCAGGGCATCTTCAATCCCCTGGATATCGCTTAGAATAGCAAAGCCCTTTTCTCCTTTAACCAATCCCATAGCAATACCGGAAACCGGAGCTTTAATGGGTACCCCGGCATGCATCAGAGACAGGGTACTTCCGCATACACTTCCCATAGAGCTGGATCCATTGGATTCCAGGACCTCGGATACCACCCGGATGGTGTAAGGAAATTCTTCTTCCTTGGGCAGAACCGCCAGCAAAGCCCTTTCGGCCAGGGCCCCATGACCTATCTCTCTTCTGCCCGGTCCCCGCATGGGACGGGTTTCACCTACGCTATATGGTGGAAAATTATAATGGTGAATATAGCGCTTGGTCTCGTCAATACCCAGTCCATCCAGGCGTTGTTCTTCACTGGCTGCACCCAGGGTAGTTACTGATAGGACCTGAGTCTGACCTCGGGTAAATAATCCCGATCCATGGGGACGGGGCAAATACCCGACTTCACAGGTAATCGGCCTTATTTCATCCAAGCGTCTCCCATCTACTCTTTCGCCTTTTTCCAGAATAGCCTCTCTAACAATTTCCTTCATCATCCTGTCTACTATTGTGGCTACATCCTTGCTATTTTCCGGATATATCTCAGCAAAATGCTCCTGGACCTCTTCCTGAGCTTCTTCCATCTGGGCTTCCCGCAACTTTTTATCCAGGTTATGAACTGCTGCCTCTAACCGGGCTTGGGCATATTCTCTTACCGCCTGGTCAATTTCCTCACTAATTTCTTCGATTTTAACCTCTGCCTTGGGTAGTCCCAACTCCTTAATAATGGGCTCCTGAAAGGCCACAATTCTTTTAATCTCATCATGGGCAAAAAATATAGCGTCAATCATGGTTGCTTCCGGAACCTCATTGGCGCTGCCTTCAACCATCATAATAGCCTCAGCGGTACCAGCAACTGCTAAATGCAAATCGGATTTGGACAACTGTTCCACGTTGGGATTGATGAGCAGTTCTCCATCTACTAAACCAACAATTACTGCCCCGACCGGATCGGTAAAGGGAATATCGGAAACTCCTAAAGCAATAGAAGCCCCGATAACTGCTGTAACATCTGGAGCATTGTTTTTATCTACTGACATTACCGTTGCTACAATGTGGACATCATTTTTAAAGCCTTTAGGAAACAGAGGCCTGATAGGACGATCTATTTGCCGGGCCGAGAGAGTTGCCAACTCAGTGGCTCGCCCTTCCCGCTTAATAAAGCCACCAGGTATTTTTCCAGCTGCATATTGCTTCTCTTCATAATCAACTGTAAGTGGAAAAAAATCAATGCCTTCCCGGGGATTCTTAGAGGCGGTGGCAGTGACCAGCACTACAGTATCTCCATATCTGACCATGGCAGCACCGTTAGCCTGTTTGGCTACCTGACCGATTTCGATCACAAAAGGTCTGCCGGCAATGTCCATTTCATACTTGTGAACTATTTTGGTTTCCTCCTTTCATTTTTAAATATAAAGAGCGGCAAATCCGCTCTTTACCTGCGCAATCCCAGTTTTGTCACTATGTTACGATATCTGTCAAAGTCCTTTTTCTTTAAATAATCTAGTAGAGACCGTCTTTGACCGACCATTTTGAGTAATCCGATACGGGAATGATGGTCTTTCTTGTTCAGCTTGAGATGATCATTTAGATAATTGATTCTCTCAGTTAATATCGCAATTTGTACCTCTGGAGATCCGGTATCATTCTCATGAACCTGATAGGTTCTGATCAGTTCTTCTTTTCTCTCCGGTGTAAGTGCCAATTCTTCACCTCCTCTTCCAATAATCGCCATTAACCAAGCTATACGTCGGTGAAATCGTATACCCTAGCTAAGGGTTCTCCAATAACTATATTTATTACAGGCTCTGATCCTGCCGCTCTAACTGTTTAATGACTGCTACCTACAACAATCAAGGTAAATTTTAGCATATGGCGTTTAAATTGTAAAACTTTCCTCAGACTCCAGCAAAATTTGGTATGCCTGGGCTTTGTCCCGGGCAATCTGCTGCACCAATTCATCTATTCCTGAGAATTTTCTTTGATTCCTGATTTTGTCTACCAAATAAAGCCGTAGGGTCTGCCCGTATATGTTTTGATTAAAATCTATAATATGGGCCTCAACTGAGACCGGATACTCTTCATGGAAGGTGGGTTTGGTACCGATATTCACTACCGCCTTATGTATCACTTCCTTTAAGGAAGCAAAGGCTGCATATACCCCCTGAGCTGGCTTCTGAATGCCCTTTTCCACCAGGAGATTGGCGGTGGGAAAACCGATGGCAGTTCCCCGATGTTCTTCTTCAATTATGATTCCCTGCAAAACCGGATAATAACCCAGCAATCTCTTGGCCTGGTGAATTTCTCCGTCATTCAGCATTTTCCTGACAAAGGTACTGGAAACAGTTACCCCTTCTACTTCCACTGGAGGAATTACGTTGACTTTAAAGCCATATTCCAGGCCATAACTTTCAAGTAATTCTGGCGTTCCCAGGCCCTTATGGCCAAAAGAATAATTAAATCCGATGAAAACCTCCTGTACTCCTAGTCTATCCACTAAATATTCTTCTACAAACTGGCGGGGAGAACAGCGGGCAATCTCCGGACTAAAAGGATGATATATTAATACCTCAATGCCCAATTGTTCTAATAATTCGGCCTTAATTGCCGCCGTATTGATCAGGTCCGGGGCTTGGGCTGGATTTAATATTTGGCTGGGATGGGGTTCAAAAATAAAAGCTGCTGCCATCCCCTTATTCAGCCTGGCCTTTTCCACCAGTTTACTAATCAATTGCTGATGACCCTGGTGTACTCCATCGAAGTTACCCAAAGCCAAGTATACCGGGGATTCGGTCTTAGAAAATTCGCCCATTTCTCTAATTATCTTCATTAACAATAACTCCTTGTCAGCAAAATATCTATTCAAGACAGCTGGGTCTAAATACCTTTTTGGGCTGTATTAGGAACATCCCGGGGGGTTGGTTTATCTGAGCCAAGGCCAATAAATAGCCCTTACTGGAGTATACTCTGGCCATTCCCGGGTTTAATGCTTCTTCCCACTTTAAGCTTTTACCATTAATTATATCCATATCCTGTTCAGCTGTGTATAGATTTAGAGCTGGTATATTCTGTAGGGGATAATCCATAGGATACAAGATCCGTTCTATGCTATCCGGTTTGTCCATTATTTCCGCTAAGGTGGTGGAATCCTCAATATTAAAAACACCTGAAGAACAGCGGAGCAACCTGGACATATAAGCACCGGTGCCAAGTCGCTCTCCGATATCCCGGCACAAACTTCGGATATAAGTTCCCCGCGAGCAAGATACTTCAATAGTAAGGTGAGGTAAATTTTCCTCCAGCTTCTGGGACAAGAGCTTCAACAAGTATATCTCCACCCAGCGGGGCTTCCTTTCTACCGTAACTCCCTCTCGAGCCCATTGGTATAGTCTTTTTCCTTGATGATGTAAAGCGGAATACATAGGAGGAATCTGCTCTATCCGGCCCTGCAGGCGATCCAGAATGGCTAATAAGTGATCCAGCTCATATCGGCAACAGCCCGTATAGGTGATATGGCCCTTCTTGTCTTCTGTATCTGATACTGCCCCCAGGACCATTTCAGCTATATAGGATTTTCTTTCATCTTCCAGGTACTCTATTACCCTGGTAGCCTTGCCTAGGGCCACCGGCAAAACTCCACTAGCCAAAGGATCCAAGGTGCCTAAGTGTCCTAGCTTGGTTTTTCGGGGCAGCACTTGCTTAAGATTTCTGATAACATCATAAGATGTAATACCTTCCGGTTTGTTTATATTTAAGAAGCCATCCAATTTATTTCAGCACATCCTCGATCATATCAAGCAACAACTGCTTTACTTCACCCAAGCTACCAGTTTTCTGAGCTCCAGCAGCCCGTTTATGGCCTCCCCCGCCCAGGCCGGCGGCTAAGGCGGCCACATCCACTTGGCCTTGAGATCTGAAGCTTATTTTCACCAGACCTTCACTCACCTCGCGTAAGACTAGAGCCACCTCTACTCCTTTAATGGAGCGAATATAATTTATTATTCCCTCTGGGTGAACATCCAGGGCATTGATATTTTTTATCTCTTCCAGGGGCAGTTCCATACAGGCTATTTTGCCTTGCTGATGTAATTCCAGGTTTTTCAGCCCCAGACCTAGTAATAAAACTTCGCTATATGGTTTGGATTCCAACAGCTTATTTCTGGCCTGATCCACATCTGCTCCCAGATCTATCAACTGTGCTGCTACCCTCATGGTAATGCTCTTGGTGTTACTGTTCATGAAACTGCCGGTGTCCATTATGATTCCAGCATAAAGACATTTGGCTATATCAGCATCAATATCAGTTCCGATAATTTTTAATAAGTTAAATATTATCTCAGCCGTGGATGAAGCCTGAGGGTCAATATAATTCTCATGGCCAAAAAAATCATTATCCTGGTGATGATCAATATTGATAAAATATGCATTATCCGGCAAGCGGGCCAAGAGTGATTCCCCTATTCGGTCCAATCTGGCACAGTCCAGGAAAATAATATTTCCGGGCATTCTGCTCATATCATCCGGCCTAAGGAAATCACCTATGCTCGGAAGATAATCATAAATAGCAGATAAGCTATCCTGCATTATTATGGTAACTTTTTTACCCTTTTTACTTAAGGCCAGGTAAAGAGCCAGTATTGATCCTATGCTGTCTCCATCTGGCATGGAATGGCCAATTATTACATAATCGTCTAAGAATAGCAGTCTTTCGCCGATATTCTCCAGTTTATTCATATGATTATCCTTTATGATTTTTGCTCATCTTTTAATTCCTCCAATATGGAAGATATCCTGATCCCATGCTCAATGGATTTGTCCAATCTGAATTCTATTTCAGGGGCATGTTTAACCTTTAAGCGCCGGGCTAATTCAGTTCTGATATATCCTCGGGCGGTTTTTACGGCATTCATCATTTCCTCCTGTTTAGCTTGATCACCCAAGATGCTCAGGTTGATCCGAGCATGACTCATATCATTGCTCAGATCAACTCTGGTTATAGATATTGCAGCCTGGTCTATACGGGGATCCTTGATGCCTTCCTGGAAAACATGTGATACTGTCCGCTTAATCTCTTCTGACATTTTTTCCTGTCGACGTTTACTCATGCTAGCACCCCCAAATATTACTTGCTTTGAATAAGATTGACTCCCCTGGGAAAACCCCAGCAAAACTGGTTTAGATGCATAAATATTATAGTTCCCTGGGTATCTCTTCCAGGGTATAAGCTTCAATAATGTCTCCTTCTTTAACATCATTGAAATCTTTAATACCTATACCGCATTCATAGTTTTCCAAGACCTCT
>CAZPSR010000050.1:0-11607 GCA_964589135.1 uncultured Syntrophomonas sp. | reverse complement strand
TTAACCTTAAAGCAGATTGGCGAGTTTGATCAAAGTGACCGCAGTTATGTATTCTTATTCTTCGATGATGGTTTGAGAATGAGCAATACCCACGAATGGTGTGCAGAAGGCATCAGTTCTGGAATATATGGGCTGCAAAATCTGCCCACTGGTGAGTTTCTTTGTATTTCCCAGCTGCGGAACCGGGAAATTACTTATATTCCTCGGGTTTCTGATCTGCCGCCTGAGGCCCAAACTGAAAAAGAGATACTGCAAGCCCAGGATATTCAATCGTTAATAATGGTTCCCATGGTGGTCAATGGCCAGTTGATTGGTTTTCTTGGTTTCGATTCGGTGCAGGCGGAACGCCAATGGAGTCAAGAAAGTATAATGATACTGGAATCGGCAGCCCAAAGCATAAGCAATGCCTTGCAGCGGAAAAAAGATGCGGAGTATTTAATTGCTTCGGAGAACTATTATAGAACCTTATTTGAAGACAGCGGAGCACCGACGATAACATTTGAAGAGGATTTCACAATTACCAGGGCAAATGCAGAATGCCTGCGTTTATTTCAATATTCCCGTGAACACCTGGTAGGGAGAAAATGGACTGACTTTGTCCCGCTTGATAAGCTGGAAATATTGCAGAAATATCATTACTTGCGGAGAACAGGGCTACACCAAGTTCCAGGTCAATATGAGATCCAGGTAATAGATAAAGAAGGTAAAACAAGGGAAGGTTTGGTTAGAGTAAGTGAAATTCCCGGTACTTCAAGTTTCATAGCCACCTTTATAGATCTAACCGATTTAAAGAGGAAAGAACGGGTTTTACAAGCTATTAGTGCTATTACTACCGCAATGAATTATACAGATAATGAAAAGGATTTACTTGATACGGTGTGCCAAAATATAGTCGAAATAGGTGAATATCAATTGGTATGGGTGGGGTATCTTACCGATACCCCTGAACAAAAAGTAAATATAGCAGCTAGTGCTGGCTTCAACCAGGGCTATACTGACGAACTTAATATAGCTTTAAATGATCCCCAACGAGGTTACGGACCAACCGGGATTGCTATTCGAACTGGGCAGAACGTAGTCTGCAATTGTATAGGTACCAACCCCAATTTCCAACCATGGGTAGAAGCAGCCACCCAAAGAGGGTATAAAGCAAGCATAACCCTTCCCTTGATATATAAAAATATAGTTTTTGGCGCACTAAATATCTATTCCAAAGAAGTTGGAATATTTACTAGTGAGGAAGAACAACATTTGGGAAACATGGCCAATGACTTTGCGTATGCTATCAGCTCTATGCGGATTAGACAAAATCTACAAAAGGTCAACCAGGATTTGGAAAACAGTCTGGTAAAAATGAGCCGCCTTTTATTACAGGCAGTAAGCTCTCTGGGTACGGCTCTGGACGCCAGAGATCCATACACTTCCGGGCACCAAAAAGGGGTGGCTAGGCTAGCGGTAGCCATAGCAAGTGAAATGGGATGCACTCAAGATCAAATAGAGAGCATTGCTATGGCCAGCAACCTACACGATATAGGGAAAATAAGCATACCCAGCGAGATCTTAAGCAAACCCGGTAAATTGCCAGGGTTAGAGTTTGACATGATAAAGACCCATTGCGAGGCAGGTTATGAAATAATAAAGAATATTGAGTTCCCCTGGCCAGTTGCGAAAATCATATTACAACACCACGAAAGGATGAACGGTTCCGGCTATCCGCATGGTCTTAAGGGAGATGATCTTCTGCTGGAAGCTAGAATCATTGCAGTGGCCGATGTAGTGGAGGCTATGGCTTCACATCGGCCATATAGAGCGGCCTTGGGGATCGAGGCCGCCTTGGATGAGATAAGCAAAAATCAGGGTAGTTTATATGATTCGGCGGTAGTGCAGGCTTGCCTTAAGCTATTTGAGTCAAACAGTTTCCCCTTCTCTATTTAGAGATCTTATTGATAATATCCATGATTTCATTTATCTTTTCATTTTCATTGCCTTGTTCAAAGGCTTCTTTTACGCAGCTGCGCAAATGGGCTTGAAGCACCTCATGGTTGACTTTGCGTAAAATCGCCTGAGTTGCTAGGACTTGGTTGGAAATATCGATACAATAGCGATCCTCTTCAACCATTTTTAACATACCGTCAATTTGACCCCGGCTGGTTTTTAATAGACGGCTTACTTTTTTTTTGTCTGCTTTCATAATATAGCCCTCCCCCCATAATCTCAAAGGCTGTGTGAATCTGACAGCAATGGACTGATTGATTTTACCTAAGCTCCTGTTTTCACTTCAATGCCAAGGGCCTCATAGCCCGCATCATTTACAGCTTTCAACAATACCTGATCATCCACTTCGCTGCTTAGATTTACTGTTGCCTGTTTTTTCTCCAAATCGACCCTGGCCTCGACCCCTTCTATGGCGTTGAGAACCTGTTCGACCCTGGCCTGGCAATGTCCGCAGCTCATTCCGTTAATATTGATCACTTTTTTCATTTCCTGATAAGCTCCTTTCTCTTCCCTAAGATCAATCTTATTTCCATTTTGACTGCTTTGTAGTTGTTGGGGCTGGAACCATCTCAGCCTAAGTGCGTTAGAGACTACCGATACCGAGCTCAGACTCATGGCCGCAGCTGCAAACATGGGGCTCAGTTTCCATCCCAGTACGGAATAGAACACGCCTGCTGCCAGGGGGATCCCCGCAGCATTATAGAAAAAGGCCCAAAACAGATTTTGCTTAATGTTTCTTATCACAGCCTTGCTGAGTTGAATAGCGGTGACGGCATCCAAGAGATCGCCTTTCATTAAAACCACATCTGCCGACTCCAGGGCTACATCTGTTCCTGCCCCAATGGCAATACCCACATCTGCCCTCACCAGTGCAGGCGCATCATTAATACCATCCCCAACCATAGCCACCTTCCTACCGCTCTCCTGAATCTGGCGGACTTCCTTTTCTTTATCCTGGGGCAGAACTTCTGCGATAATCTTATCGATATGGAGTTCCCGACCAATGGCTTGAGCCGTTTTTTGATTGTCCCCGGTCAACATGACCACATCAATACCCATGGCTTTAAACTGCTCAATAGCCTGACTACTGCTGGGCTTGCTGACATCAGCCAGAGCAATGATGCCTAAGAGCTTCCTGCCTTGGGCAAAATATAATGGAGTTTTGCCGCTTTCGGCCAGCTGATTGGCGGCTTGCTGCAAAAAAATCTCTATATTATTTTCCTTCATCCAAGCCAGGTTTCCGGCCAAATATTCTTCATTACCTATAAACGCACTAATTCCTCGACCTGAAACTGCGTTAAATTTATTTACCGGCCGCAAGGTTATTCCCATTTCACTGGCTTTTTCTACAATGGCATCAGCCAGGGGGTGTTCGGAAGGTTTTTCGATAGAGGCGGCAACCTTGATTATCTCTGCTTCACTAATTCCTTCTGTCACCATAATGTCGGTCACCCTTGGTTTTCCTTCAGTGATTGTACCTGTTTTATCTAACACAACTGTGTTGATGGTATGGGCAGTTTCTAAAGCTTCGGCAGATTTTATGAGTATGCCATTGGCAGCTCCTCTGCCGGTTCCGACCATTATGGCAACCGGTGTAGCCAATCCCAGAGCACAGGGACAGGAAATAACCAGGACCGCAATCCCGATGGATAAAGCGAATTCAACTGATTGCCCCTTAGCTAGCCAGAAGATAGTTGCCAGCACGGCGATACCAATCACTACTGGAACAAAGACCCCACTGATCTTGTCCACCTGCCTGGCGATAGGTGCCTTTGAGCTGCTTGCATCCTCAACCAGCTGAATGATCTGGGCCAGAGTAGTATCATCTCCTACCTTGAGGGCTTTGAATTTGAAAGAACCTGATTTATTCAGGGTTGCAGCAATGACTTGGTTTCCCACCTGCTTATCTACAGGTATACTCTCACCGGTCAGGGCTGATTCATCAACCGCAGAACTTCCCTCCACGATGATCCCATCTACCGGAATGCTTTGGCCCGGTTTTACCACAATTATATCATTCACCATGACTTCCTCAACGGCCACTTCCAGCTCTTGCCCATCACGTACAACGATGGCAGTTTTCGGTGCCAAATCCATCAATTTAGTAAGGGCTTCAGAAGTTTTGCCCTTAGATCTGATTTCCAGATATTTGCCAACGGTAATCAAGGTCAAAATGGTAGCCGCCGATTCAAAGTACAGATCCATGCTGTACTGCTTCACCATCCCTAAGTCCAGATGTCCCAAACCATAAGCAATTTTGAACAGGGCAAATATTCCATAGATCATTGCTGCGGAAGAACCGATGGCAATTAATGAATCCATGTTGGGGGCCCAATTTAGCAGGGTCTTAAACCCCATTTGAAAGTATTGACGATTTACATAAACAATCGGTAAGGTAAGCAAAAACTGGAGCAAGGTAAAAATCATAGCATTGGCTTCACCGTGCAGCCACATGGGCAAGGGCCAATTAAGCATGTGACCCATTGATATATATAAGATCGGGAGCAAAAACAGAAAAGAGACTTTCAACCGAGTTCTCATCTCAGCCAATTCATTTTCCACCGGATTGATGGCTGGCTCCCGGTTAACAAGCTTTACTGCACCACCCTCGTAGATGGAAAGGCCATACCCTGCATCTACAACGGCCTTGATAATCTGATCTATGTCTGTTCGCTCTTCATCATATTCAACTGCCATTCGATTCGCCAGCAAATTTACATTTACTGAGTGAACCCCATCCAGTTTTTTTACGCTCTTCTCAACACTAGCTGAGCAGGCAGAACAGGTCATTCCGCTCACATTAAAGTTTTGCTTCATCTCATTACCTCCCCACCCCCGGGGGGTGTACGCTTAGAATATATTAAAGGGCGGAGCCTGTCAAGAGCACATGGGAGTCTCCCTTTGGGTTCCCTAACCCGTCCCTCGGGACAGCAAAAGATCCTCCGGTACAGAGGGTTTTCCGCTTGAACTTGAATCATGATTATATATGGGGTTCCTCTGTTGTAGAAATCTAAATTTTGTTAACGGTTTTGTTAATCGTCGCTGTTTTATAATAACAGTGGAATAGGTTTCCAGCACCTTAATGGAGATTGATGATGAAGGCGAGGCAAAGCCGATGGATATCAAAGGAAAAGAGTTATATAAAAACTGTGGCGTGAATGAGGACATGTTCCCGTGCCTGGGGAAATGCTTTGATAGAAACGGCACTGTTTTAAAGGTTTCCTATGCCCAAGTCTGCCCATATTGTCACATATCCACATCTCTACCGTATGGTCCCAGCTTAAAGACAGCTACCATTCTCGAATGTGGCAGACTCGGATACGGCATAAGGATAAGTGAATAACTACACTATCTGGAAGAGAAGTTTTAATGACAAGGCCTTCAAGAAACCCAGGTTCAGCGACGACCTAAGCTTCATGCGAAAATGGTTTATCCCGATTCACCAGCATGTTTCTAATCAATAAACTTGTAAAGGGCGGTCTTTGACCGCCCGTCCAGCATAGCCGAAAGTTTTTATACTCGCTTGTGTTCTATAAGTTTGGTAGATTAAATGATGTTGCCGGGATTCATCTTTTCCTCTTTTATTCCCGCCATATTTAGGGCCCGTCCTTTGAAATAATTAAGATTGCTGGCCTGTCGCATAACCAATCTTTGAACCGCAGCCGGTCCCCCTCCATGGGATGATTCAGTGGGGATAATTGATCCTTGTCCCACCAGGTACTCAAGCAGGCGGGTGATGCGCACCCGGTTTTCGGTAGATACCTCAGCTTTGCCTTTAAAATATTTGTTCACGTATTCTGCAATATCGGGGTGATCAAAGTCTTTCTGAGAAGGGGCGGTACAGATTATCCCCCCGGTAATCTCAGTCGCCAGTTTGGATGATAGCCAAACTGCATCTACTGCCTGCAGCTTGGCGGCATTGGATAACTGGGGATCGGGGAAATATACCCCGGAAGCATGAGCCCGGGCCTTGTATCCTGCGGCAACAGCAGTTCCATAGGCCAGGGCTGACTGGAAGGACATTTCCACAATCTTATCGCGAATATGCCCCATTTTATCACAGCCGTTGTAATCTGCTGCCACCGCTGCTGCTCCATAGAGTAAATCACAATGGCCTGATTTGCAGCAAGCAGTAGCCAGCCGCTGAAAATTGCCAAAGCTAGCGGCCATGATTCCCGCAAATTCCCATTCACCACACATAAAGACCATTTCCTTGGGGATGAAGACATTATCAAACACCACTAAAGTTGAGCCATGCACCCCATATTGGAAATTACCGAAATCCATCTGGTCTTTACTCTGCAAGCGCCGGGCATTAGGAGCAGGAGCCTCTGATATATGAATAATTCCCGGGGCATTGGCAGGGACAGCAAAGGCTACGGCAAATTTCTTTTCTTTTTCACCTAAAGAGGTGGTAGGAATCACAATATTAAAATGAGCCAGGGCAGCTCCGGACTGATGTGCTTTGGCACCTCTAACTACAATGCCATCCTTACGGGTTTCTACCACATGCAGGTATACATCCTGATCTACTTGCTGGCCAGGAGCCAGAGAGCGGTCCCCTTTGGCATCAGTTACCATGCCGCTGCATACCAGATCTTCATTTTGGACCTTTTCCAGGAATTTAATAAATCTTTGATGATAATCCTTGCCGTATTTTTTATCAATATCATAGGTTATGGCATACAAGGTGTTCAAAGCTCCGGTTCCGGCACAGCGAGCACCTATGCAAGCCCCGTGAAAAGGGGTGAGAACTTTGCTCAACTCGCCTCTTTTTATTAAATCATCGGGGGACTGGCAGATATGCAAGAACCGGCTGGTCATTTTGCCGGTAAATGGTGATTTGGCCGTCATCAGGTTTTCATTTTCCCTGGCCATTTTATAAGTCAAAGCGATGGAATTAAGGGTGGGAGTAAAAGCCGGGTGATCAACTACCTGTTCCACCTTTTCTCCAAAAGCATAAACAAGCGGTTTCATCTTACGAATGTCTTCCTTATACTCTTGTGCAGATTTCATAAGCTACTCCTTTCTGTACCAATAACTTTACGAAAATGGTTTATCCCCATTTACCCAGTGTTTCTACTCGACAAATAGTCATACCTCCTCTCGGCCCGGGCAGAAACACTGAAAAATAATAAGCTCCACTGCAAATTGCAATGGAGCTCAGGGGCTCTCCTGAAGAGAAGAAATAAATCCAATTAAAAATAACATAACACATAGTCGGCAAAATGGATAGCATAAGCAGTGGGAACAGGGGAAAGCAGTGGGAGCGGTGGGACAGGCTGGGACAAGGAACCTGTCCCCCTGTCCCAACCCTAGATCATGAGCAGTTCATCTAAATCTAGAATTTCTATCTTCCTGTGGGGCTTTTGTCTGATATATCCTGCTTCTTCAAAATCGGCTAATTTCCGGCTGATGGTTTCAGGGGTGGTCCCCAGGAAAGAAGCCAAATCCCTTTTACTCATAGGTAATACAAACTCCATGGAAGAGTTTTCCCCTTCGATACACTCGGCGATGAAAAGGGCCAGCCTGGTTTCGACCTTTTCCGTAGAAACTCGGGTGGTTTGTTTCTCCGATTTTTCCAGCCGCTTGGAGAATTCCGCTAAAATCTTCAAGGAGATCGAAGGGAACTTCATCAGGAATTTCTGTAAATCCGTACGGCTGATCAAGCATATTTCAGTGTTTTCCACCGCTTCAGCGTAGGATTCATGAACTGATTGACTGAACAAGGCAAGTTCGCCGGTGAAATCCCCGGGGCTCAAAAAACGCACTAATTGTTCCTTACCTGATTCTGATAAACGGTAAATTCTGACTCTCCCACTTCTGACAATATAGAGCGAATCTGATTGATCCCCGGCCCGATAGATGGTCTCTCCCTTTTTGTATGACCCTGACCGAATGGCTTCGGTAATTTCAGCCATTTGCCAAGCTTCGAGATGGTTGAATATCGGCACCTGGAAGACACATGACTGCTGCCCCTCAAATCCACACTGGTTTTCGCCCAATTTCTACTCTCCCTTCCAGGTGATGCTTAGTTCAATTCGATTCTTTTATTTTTGTTTTGACTATTAAATCCTATCAATCTCATGGCATTTAATATCACCAGTAAAATGCTGGCTTCATGAATAAACATCCCCGAGGCCAAATGAACATAGTCCCACAATACTCCAACTAAGAGGATGAATACAATTGCTACTGCAAAAAAGGTGTTTTGTTTCATATTCCGAACCGTTGCCTTGGCTAGAGCGTAGGCATGGGAGAACTGCATTAGCTTATCCGCCATCAAGACTACATCAGCTGTTTCCATTGACACATCGGTGCCGCCTTCACCCATGGCCAAGCCAATATCCGCCGTGGCAATAGCTGGCGCATCATTAATCCCGTCCCCGGCCATTGCTACAACATTTCCGGCTGCTTTCAATTTTTTTACGTAGGCCACTTTGTCTTCCGGTAGTAACTCCGCCTGGAATTCGTCTAAGCCCAGCACATTGGCAACCAACTCCGCCGTGTGCTTATTGTCCCCGGTCAGCATAACCATCTTTTGGACTCCATTATTTCTCAGTTCTGCTAAAGCTTTAGGGGCATCTTCCCGGATCTGATCAGCTATGGAGAAGATACCGGCAACTTGGCCATCTACCGCTGCGAATATGGCTGTATTTCCTGCTTTTTCCTGCTTGAGGGCATAAAGAGCAACCTCATCATTAATCTGGATATTTTCCGCCTTCATTAACTTGCGATTGCCAACCGTTAAAGAATAGCCGTCAACTTGGGCCCTAATTCCATTGCCTTTAATCACTTCACCGTTAAGTATTTCTCCCTCGAGGCTTAAATTCCTTTCATGTGCTTCCTTAACAATGGTTTGCCCTAGATGGTGCTCGGAAATGGTTTCCGCCTTCGCTACCAATTGAAGCAACTCCTCCTTGCCCATACTATGGAAGGTGTTAATATCAGTTACTTCTGGTTTGCCTTTGGTTAGGGTTCCGGTCTTGTCAAATACTATGGTATCAACCTTGGCTAAGCGATCCATAACCTCTCCACCTTTGAGCAGGACCCCGTTTCTAGCCCCATTTCCGATTCCGGCCACAGTAGATACCGGCGCTCCGATGACCAAGGCCCCAGGGCAAGCCACGACTAAGAAAGTAATGGCCAAATGGAAGTTGCGGGTAAGGGCATATACGATTATCGATAAGACAACGACAGCCGGGGTATAGTAGTTGGCGAACTTATCCAAAAACTTCTGGGTTTTTGATTTAGATTCTTGGGCTTCCTCAACCAGCTCGATTATCTTGGCGAAAGTAGTATCATCCCCAACCTTTTCCGCAATGATTTCCAGATAACCATTATCAAGGATTGTGCCACTATAAACCTTATCATCTGTCTTTTTTGAGGCCGGCACCGATTCACCGGTAATGGCTGCTTCATTCAAGCTTGCTTTACCTGACACCACCCTGCCATCTACAGGAACCTTGCCGCCGGATCGGATAATAACCCGATCTCCTATAACTACTTCCTCCACCGCTATGGTTAAATTCTCTCCTTCTCGAATGACATTGGCTTCCTGGGGTGCCATTTCCACCAGTGCTCTTAGGGAAGAACGGGTTTTTTCCAGGGTCCGGGCTTCCAAGTAGGCCCCAAACAAAAACAGGAAGGTAACAATTGAAGACTCGGTGTACTCATGAATATAAAGAGCGCCGAAGACGGCAATGGTAACAAGTAATTCGATACTAAAAACCTTCATGCGCAAGGCCTGGAAAGCCCTGATAGCGATAGGAATGATAGCGACTATGGTGGCCGTGACCAAAGCCCAATCCTTATAACTTGCATATCCCAGGAAAGGAAGCAGAAAGCCAAGTGCGATGAGCAGTCCGGAAATTGCCGTTATCTGATTTATATACCTATTAATATGCCTAATCATCTTCATACCCCCTTTCTAAGCTTTTTGAGCTTCACCTGGTGACCCCAGCTGCTAATAATACCCTGTAAATCTTCCGCCTTGATCTTGCTTTCATCGAATTCCGTTATAATCCTGCCCAGCCGGGGAAAAACCTGCACTGAACTGACCCCACCCAGTTCCACCAATCTAGCTTCGATTTGCTTGCTACAGCTGGGACAGCCAAGTGTTTTTATCTGAAATAACGCTTTGCTCATCTTAATCCTTCCCCTCGCTTTCCTTAGCTGAACTAATCATATTTCAAATCCAATCCATTAGCCTTGACCAAAATCAAGATTTCCCTAGAAAAGCAGGCTCCCTAATCCCTTAAGGTCAAGGGTGCTTTACTTTGCTTATCCTATAATCCCCAAAATCATATAATCTCGCTCAGGTTTAAAAAAGCCATGGCTTTATTTAGACCATGGCATAATAGACAAATGCGGTTCTTGTAGAAGGTTACTCCACGTTACCTTTAGCAGCTCCTTGCCATCCCTGGCATTGCGGGTTTAGGGCCTCAAGGGCAGACCCTTATGGGCATAACAGTATATCTTACTCCTAAAAGAAATGGGGCTTTTTTAACTGTTAGCTATCGGGTAAATTAAGAGCGTTTCGAATTCAATACTGAGTAACCCAGGTTTTCAATAGTGAGTTTTAATTTTTCAGCATTGGTTTGAGTATCATCAAATTCCGTTTTCACCTTGCTTGAGTTAAATAATACCTTGACTGAATCAACTCCTTTAGCTTTGTTAAGGGTTGTTTCAATCTTTTTCACACAAGTCGGACAAGTTAATGATTCTAATTGAAATTCTGCTTTGGCCATAGCATTCACTCCTTCCATTTGCTTTCCTTAGGGCTACACTATTACACTATCCTGAAACATCTTCACTTATTCGCCTAATTATGATTCAGCAATTGCTAGAAACGCTTAAATAAAACACTATTTTCCTTAGCTATATGAAGGAAAACATCATCAGCCAAGTCATGCAGTTTCTGATAAACAGCCTTAACTGTAGGGCATGCAAACTCCGGTGGTGTGAAATCGTTGGTTTCCCTGATTAAATCCTTAATTATTTTCCCGGCCGTATCGTGCTCAGCTTCCAATTCCTCAATAAGTAAGCGGATATGGGCCAGGTCTTCAGCTGTTTTATCCCCTTTAAGCATGGCAGGGAAAAGTTCCTGCTCCTCTTTGGCAAAGTGTTCCTCCAGTTCCATCTTCAACTGGCTGAAGCTCCGATGCAGCTTAAGCAGCAGCTTTTTGTCATGCTCATAATGAACCAGCAAAATCAGATTGACCATCTTATCCAGTTCCTTCCACAAGGCCCGCTCTGATAGATGATGGGTATCAAGGATGAGGTCAATAAGTTCTCCATCGGAAAGCTCCGAAACCGGTAGTTCCTGGCCCGGCTTTGCTAAATAATCACTATACGCCTTCTGTATCTCAGTGATAAATTCCAGGCTTAGGCCCGCTTCTGCGATAGCTGACTCAAGTGAACGATCCCCTTGGCAGCAGTAGTCGATATGCAGCTCATTTAGCCTCGAAGTAATGGCTGGGAAAAAGGTAACAAGTTCTCCCAGCTCTGTTTGGCTGTTGATTGTTATGGTTTGCCTCATTGGAAAATCCCCCTTCCTTATTTGCTATTTTTATTCTAATCCCTATCCAGGGAAAACACCTTGATTAAAAT
>CAZPSR010000049.1:0-11670 GCA_964589135.1 uncultured Syntrophomonas sp. | reverse complement strand
GCACCTTCATATAAAAAAAGAATACCTCTTTAGGTATTCTTTTTATACGGGAGTATAGGCTTTTAATATCTGCCTTTTTCCTTAACCCGGGCCTTTTTACCCATGAGCTTCCTCAGGTAATACAACCGGGCTCTGCGTACTTTACCCCTACGAGTAACCTCGATTTTGTCAATTCTAGGTGAGTGGATGGGAAAGGTTCTCTCCACCGCTACCCCGTATGATATCCGGCGTACCGTAAAGGTGCGGGATAAACCTCCACCTCTGATTTTGATCACCGTTCCTTCGAATACCTGTATTCTCTCCCGGACCCCCTCGACTACTTTAACATGTACTTTTACCGTATCGCCAGGGCCAAAGCGGGGAATATCCTGTTTATAATACTCTTCTTCTATTGATCTAATTATGTTTTGCATTCCTTCAACCTCCTTCCAACAGGTGTTCATACATTTCAAGTCCAATGCAGCGGACCACCTCTTTTACACAGAACAACGGTATTATATCATAGTAAAAATACATTCTCAAGCACAACTATTGGCCAAACCAGTATTCGCCCAACAAGCGATCCAGGATTATGGACACTGCACTTCTCACTGAAAGATGATTATAATCACTCCTGGCCTGAATTGGTTCTAATATATAATCACACTCCTGCATCAACTCCCGGCTGATTCCCCAACCAGTGCCAAATAACAATAGCATAACCAATTCTTCTTGGTGGATCAGATTTTTCATCTCATAATAAGAAATACTCTGGGGATATATTTTAGCATCGGTGGCGACGGTTAAAGGCCGCTGTCCGCTTTCCTCTTCAATACTATTGATCACCTCTTGCAGGTTTTTAGCCGGTTTTAATATACTGAAAGCCTGTTCCCGATCAGGATTATACTGAGCTCCATACCCCTCTTGCCAATAACCCATGATATCTCGCAATAGCTCTTGTTGGTTTGGTGCAGGATGTACCACAAAAAAACCTTCTGCTCCATAAGTCCGGGCGGCCCGGGAAATGTCGTGCAAATCCAAATTGGTAATGGAGGTGGTTATAAGCTCCATCCTCTTGTTATACATGGGATAATGGAGTAGGGCTAGGTATAACTTGGATCTCCTCACTTATTACTCTCCCTGTCAAACAGTATTTCCATTAACAAGTCTTTTTCCTCGGCCTCAAACTCCTTTTGCAGCAAGAGTTCCGGACGCTTTAACAGGGTATTCAGCAAGCTCTGCTTTTTACGCCAGCGCCGGATGTTTTCATGATGGCCGGAAAGCAGCACTGGGGGAACCTCCTGTCCTCCTAGTACCCTGGGTCTGGTGTAATGAGGATATTCCAGGAGCAAGGTGGAGAAGGATTCCTCATTCAATGATTTTTCATCCCCCAGGACCCCGGGAATTAAGCGTACAGTGGCATCGATCAGGACCATAGCCGGAATTTCTCCACCAGTTAGTATATAATCACCAATAGATATTTCCTCATGAAAACGGATTACAGCTCTCTCATCAATTCCTTCATAGTGGCCGCATAGCAAAATAAGATGCTTTTTCTGGGCCAGTTCCCGCACTTTAGTCTGATTCAATGGTTTTCCCTGGGGAGACAGGTAGATCAGCCAGGAATCTGGAGTCTGGTAATGATCCAAAGCTCTTGAGACCACATCCGCCTTCATGACCATACCCGGACCACCACCGTAGGGATAATCATCCACCTGTTGGTGCTTGTTACTAGCAAAATCCCTAATATTGGCGATCTCTATTTCTACTAAGGATTTATCCCGGGCTCTTTTAATTATGCTCTCCTCAAAGGTAGAAGCAAAAATCTGGGGAAACAGGGTTAATACATCTATTTTCATTTATTCATCCTGCCTCTCACTTCCGACCTGGGATAAGCCCGGGAAGAAGCTTTACTTGCATCTGTTTAAGGCTTAAATCCACTGCCAAAATAACTTCTTGGATGGCTGGAATCAGTACTTCTCCATATTTCTCGGATTCAATTATATACACATCATTGGCCCCTGTTTCCAGTATTTTTGTAATCACTCCTATACTACCCAGTTCCTGGTCTTCTACCTCCAAACCCAGCAATTGAAAATGATAATAATAACCTTCCGGCAGTGGATACAATTGTTCTGGAGGGATTTTTAGCAGAGCCCCCTGAAACTGGCGTGCCGACTCCAGGGTGTCGATCCCACTCAGTTTAATTAATAATTGCCTTTTATAATCTTGGCAGGAGTGGATAGCGACTTCTGACTGAGTTTTACCAGTATCAAGAATGACCTTTTCCAGCTCATGGAAGCGCTCTGGAAAATCAGTAAGGGGCTTGACCTTAAGCAGACCTTGATAACCATGGGTGCCAAATATTTTCCCGACGCTGATAAGTTCCTTTTCTTCCATCTGCTTCACCTCTTGTTGTATCCCTACCTTATTCCTTCATATTTTCTGATTTGCTGGTAAAAAGTTAAGGGCTAAAAATAGCCCTCTTACCTTAAAATTTCTACTACTACCCTTTTTCCTTCTTTTGCTGCTGTTGCCTTGGTAAGGGTGCGAATGGATTTAGCTATTTT
The DNA here is from genome assembly GCA_964589135.1 of uncultured Syntrophomonas sp. Classification (GTDB taxonomy): domain Bacteria; phylum Bacillota; class Syntrophomonadia; order Syntrophomonadales; family Syntrophomonadaceae; genus JAAYJK01. The sequence continues at coordinate 9,121 of CAZPSR010000049.1, read as the reverse complement.
ACCCTGTTTACCAATTACCTTTCCCATATCATCTGGTGCTACCCGGAGTTCAATAATAATTGATCTTTCTCCTTCGATCTCCGTGACCTGCACCGCCTCCGGGTTATCCACCAAAGATCTGGCTATATATTCCACAAGCTCTTTCACTTATGTTCCACCCCCTGCCCGAGTTAAAAATTATTTGCGACTTTCCGCAAATTTGGTCATAATACCCTGTTTTTTCAGCAGCGATTTAACTGTTTCTGATGCTTGGGCTCCAGTTGCCAGCCATTTCAAGGTCTTTTCTTCGTCAATTTTAACTGTGGCAGGATTGGTAGTAGGATCGTAATAACCTAATTCCTCAATAAATCTTCCATCCCGGGGAGATTTGGAGTCTGCTACTACAACTCTATAAAAGGGTCTCTTTTTGGCCCCCATTCTTTTCAATCTGATTTTCGTTGCCACTTAAATTCACCTCCTTATGCTAGTTTATATAATTATTTCCTGGCAGTAATTACACTTACCCCCAATCAAATAACCTTATTAATTAAAAGGGAAATTTAAGGGAAATCCCCCTGTTTTACCTTTCTTGCCTTTTCTGCTCATATCAGTCAGCTGTTTCATCATCTTGCGGGATTCTTCAAATTGTTTTAAAAGGCGATTAACTTCCTGCACCCGGGTTCCGCTGCGCCGGGCAATACGTTTCTTTCTGCTGCCATTAATAATGGAAGGGTTTCTTCGTTCTTCTTTAGTCATAGATTGGATAATAGCTTCTATGTGAGCTATCTCTTTGTCATCAAAGCTAGTGGGCATTCCTTTGAGCTTTTTGCCCATCCCGGGGATCATGCCCAGCAATTCATCCAGAGGTCCCATAGATTTAACCTGCTGCATTTGATCCAGGAAATCTTCCAGGGTAAATTCCTGTTCCCTGATTTTACGCTCCATTTCCCGGGCCTTATCCTGGTCGATATTAGCCTGGGCTTTTTCTACCAAACTCAATACATCGCCCATTCCTAGTATTCGTGAGGCCATGCGATCGGGGTAAAATGGTTCCAGGGCGTCCAGCTTCTCGCCCATCCCCACATACTTAATAGGACAACCGGTGACTGCCTTCACGGACAGGGCTGCTCCCCCCCGACTGTCCCCATCCAGTTTAGTCAATATGACTCCAGACAAACCCAGTTGGGAATTGAAATGATCCGAAACATTAACTGCATCCTGTCCAGTCATAGCATCAACCACTAACAGGATTTCATCCGGCTCGATAGCCTTTTTAATCTGCAAGAGCTCATCCATCATTTCATGGTCGATATGCAACCTTCCTGCCGTATCCAGTATTATGGTGTCACAGCCTTTATTCTTGGCCGCTTCCAGGGAGGCCTGGGCAATATCCAGAGGGTTATTTTGACCCATGGCAAAAACCGGCAGATTGGTTTGTTCTCCCAATACTTGCAGCTGTTTTATGGCCGCCGGACGATAGATATCACAGGCTACCAGAAGGGGTTTTCTTCCCTGCTTGAGCAAAACCTTGCCCAACTTGGCTACAGTAGTGGTTTTTCCGGCCCCCTGCAAGCCCACCGCCATAAAGACCGAGGGAGGCCTGGGGGCAAAGCTCAGTTTACTCTCTGAGCCCCCCATCAAGGAAGCCATTTCATCATGAACAATTTTAATAATTTGTTGTCCGGGGGTAAGGCTTTGCAGCACTTCCTGGCCCACTGCCCTATCTTTGACCCGGCCAATAAAATCCTTTACCACCTTAAAGTTTACGTCAGCTTCCAGTAAAGCCAAGCGAACTTCTCGCATAGCCAGGTTTACATCTTCCTCACTTATTTTACCTTTGCCGCGCAGCTTTTTAAAAACATCTTGCAGTCGTTGTGAAAGCCCTTCAAAAGCCACTATTATTCTCCTTTTTATTTCATATCAGATGGTCTATTTCCCGCAACAGATTTAAAACTCTATCTATCTGGGCCTGCTCTATGGGGCTGGTATCGTTTAAGACTGCAAATACCTCATGTAAGTAATCTCGCGTCAGGGAAAAGCGTTGAAGCAGGCCTAGACGCCGTTCATAGTCCAGCAATGATTGCTCGGCCCTTTTGAGCAGGTCATGTACTCCTTGCCTGGAGATATTCAAGCTATCAGCGATTTCAGACAAAGACCAATCATCTTCATAATATAGGTTCAATACATCTTGCTGTTTCTCAGTAAGCAAAGGTCCATAGAAATCTTTCAGCATGATTATCTTTTCGGTCTTTTCGATCATAATCCTTTTCTCCATGTGTAAAGTAAATACACTTTACTAGTCAAGTTTAATCATATTATTCCCCTATGTCAAGAATTCCTTGAATTATCCTTTACCATATTGCAAATAATTAATAGAATAGCAGAAGAAGGATTATCCAAATATACTAATAATTAAAAGGAGTCAGCTTATGCAAGAAAAAATTGCCTTATTGACTGACAGTATGTGCGATCTGCCGCGGGATGTAATTCAGAAGTTCAAAGTCAAGATGCTGCCGGCCAAGGTGGTCTATCCAGACCGTGAGTATTCAGATCGAGTAGATATCCAGCCGGAAGAAGTCTACTGCCGTATGCCGGAAGAAATACCCAGTACTTCCCTGCCGTCCCTGGAAGAGATTAGAGAGGCCCTGGAGGAAATAAGAAACGAAGGCTTTACTCATGTATTGGCGGTACATATATCCAGTGGGCTATCCGGGACTTATAATGCGGTTGAATTTATATGCCGGGATATTAAAGATCTGACAATTAAGGTTATTGACACTAGAACCCTGTCAATGGGAACCGGCTGGATTGTGTTGGACGCCGCCCGCAGTATAAAAGAAGGCCTGGCTTTTGAGAGTATCATCGAAAGGATCCATCGGCTGCAAGATAGCATGCGGGTTTATTACATCCTGGAGACCCTGGAATACCTGCGCCGGGGGGGCCGTATCGGCCGAGTGGCTGCAGTATTGGGAGAATTTCTGCACCTCAAACCGGTAATATCGGTGGGAAGTGACGGCAAATACTTCACCTATTGCAAAGCCAAGGGAAGAAAAAAATCCATCGAAAAACTGGTTCAGATCGTAGAAACTGCCGCTGCTGAAAAAGAAATCAACCTAGCGGTGGTTCACGGGGGAGCCCAACAGGAGTTCCAAAAGCTGGTGGAGAGAATGCGCAAAATCCCCAATATCAAAGAGTTGGTCAGCTCGGATATAAGTCCGGCTTTGGGAGTTCATACCGGTCCTGGACTGTTAGGGGTATGTTTCCATGAAGTCTAAAGGCTAGGACCTTAACCCTGAATAGGCCCAAATAGTACCCGTCCTCAGGCCAACTAAGGGGGCTGGGGGGCGGGTCTTTACCATTTTTAAACCCGGATTCCTATTATCTGCAGTAATAAGGGCCGATTGCATAAGGCCGATAACTATTGTATGCTAAGCCCAGTCCGGGCCTCAACGGGCAGTCAAGGTTTTTTCCTGGCGTTTAATATAAATTTTGCCCCCTATAAAAAGCAGCAGAGGATAGAACAGGTGAATGGGCAGCGTGATAAAAGGAAGCAGGGTTTCCAGGAACATTACCTCCAGGTCCGAGTCAAACATGTAAAAATTTAAGGTGATCAGGAGCAACCCCAGGGGTAAAATAAGGACCCGATATTCCGGGAGCTTAAACAGCTTCTGCATACCCAAGACCAGTCCCTGGTAGAAAAAAAGCAAAGCAAGCAGGCCGCTTACAAGAATCACGACAAAGAAGAACAAATCTATTCTTTGAAAACCACCCACTTCCATTATTCTAAAAGCCTCATAGAAGGGAAAACGGGACAAGAAGGTCAGCTCTTCTCCAATGGCCGCCACCGTCAAGATACGTCTTATGAGCAAAATCAGGGCCGCCAACAGGTACCAGCGGTATATCTCTTTGGCTCTGCTGGCCAGGTCAACTACCCAGGGCAGGTAAATCAAGAGCAGACTGACTTGGGCAAAAGGCCAGTTGGTAGTATATAGGGTCCCCGCCAGGATTAATCTTAAATCAGCCATTACCGGAGTAAAATGGGTAAAATCCGCACAACATAGGATCAAATCTAAATAAGCCAGTAGTAAAAAGGCCAAGACAAAAGCGATCAAGAGTTCCACCAAACGAGCTACTGCATTAATTCCCAGATACACCCCATAGGCACAGCATAATATCAAGACTCCATTTAAATAGTATTTATTCTGATAAAGCACTACACTATGCAACAAGATCATAAGGTCATAAAGATAAAGGGCTGCTAATAATAACAACAGGCCCAGGTAAAGGACATGAGCCAGCTTCCCCATGACTGGACCTAATATCAGCTGGCTGATCTCCAATCCATTTCGGCCTGGGAACATTTTCTGGGTGCCTATTACCATCCCCAGGATAACAACTCCCAGGAGCCCGGCCAATACCGTACAGATCCAGGCATCCCGGCCCGCCGAACTCTCTGGCATATAAGTAACTGCGCTACCCAGCAGCAGAGAAAATACAATAAATCCAAGCTGTCTGCTTTTTATCGCCATTATCAATCTTCCCCCATCCCCATAAAAGACTGGAGGCGATCAGCCAACGGTTGGGCTACATATAAAGACTCTTTGGGGTTAGGCAGAATGCTGCTGTGTAAATGGACAGCCAGGCCGTAGGCATTGGCTACCGTCAACAATATTACTACAAGTAGTATTTCCTGCCAAAAAGCTCGTTTCCGCAAACCTGGAAGCTCTAGCAGCATAAATATCAGTATAAAAACTAGCATAGTGGCGATCACACTGCACCCCTTCTTTCCAATTAACCCCGCCAGGGATCAAAGGCCACCAACAGCGAAGAAATTAACTCCGGGGGCAAAAAAGGTTGAAAAACAGCCTTAAACCTTTGGCCCCGGCCATATAGGTGCTAATTAAAGGGCAGTGATTCCCGGGTCAAACCATCACTGCAAAGAAAACACTTAACTTCTACTTGGCAGCCAACAACAGGGAAAAGTTGGTCCCATTGATCTGCCATTTGTCCCCACCACCCCGGCTGATACCGGGCAGTTGTTAAACCCCAGCCCAATATATCACTATTTAGTTGCTGGGCCCGCCTTATGCAGGATAATACCTGCTCTTTTATTTGCTGCTCGGCCAGCTTTTCCAGACGGTCCCGGTTGTCATAAATATATATATTGTCAGTGCCTACACTTTCCAGGTATTGCAGTTCGCACTCAATTTCTATCTTCATGGAAAGCTCTTCGTCTTGAATGGAAGGCCTGGTCCTGGAATTGAAACGAGTGGTATGGATTACTACCGTATCCATTGGGGAATCTGGCCAATCGATGATAATTAGCCCCCCTTGCCTCCTCTTGGACTGCAGATAATAATAGCCTTGACTTTCTTCTGAGTCCAGCTCGCCAATCATCTGATGGTTTTTTATTACTGCCATACCCTCTAGTACTATTCTTTCCCTTTCCCCCTCCTTAATGACCATCAACTGGGGCAAGGCCGGTTCTACTCCTGGGGTAAGCAACTTTTCCATTAAGTCTATAGTTCGTAAAGGCACATAATAGCCCAGCTCCTTTTCCTGGTTTTCCAGCTCTTGTACCAGGGCTTGGGCGGAATTGGCGCCATAACTCATCTGACTCATAATTTTATGCAGATCCTTTATGCTAATTCCCTGAACCAGAAATACATAGCTCTGAAAGCGAAGGTTTCGGTTACGCAGTAGAAAGTCACTGATCAGGATCAGGTCTTCCCGGGCCAAATTTTCTCCAATAAAGAGGGTGTTAGCGTGTATCCACAGAAATAGGCGGGGAAAGTGCAAAAATACATTGCGGGCGGCCTCAGCTGCCGTATGTCCAGTACCCATCAGGCTAATATTCTGGGTGGGATGAGTCTCCCCGGTCTCTCCCCGGGGTACTGGCTGGGTAGTCTGAGTCAACAGGGCCAACTGCCCGTTTTCTAACAGGTCCAGGCTAAAATTTTGAGCTATGGCGGCATCATTGATTTCCCGCAGATTATAACAGCTTGCCAGCATGGGCAATAAAAGAATGGTGATAAAGACTAGACACCTTTTCTTCATAACGCAAGGCCTCCATTACCAGTTTAGCCAAACAGCGGACCGAGCTATAACTCCGGCCAATGGATTGGGCAGGAACCAATGGAAATATTGAGCCAGAGACATATATATTCCGGGTAAAAAAACCAGAGTAAATACCAAGAGTTCTTTACGCCGGCCTTCTCGCAGCAAGACCGGGACTTCCACGGCCATAATGGCCAAATAGATAAGAATTAACAGCATAATCATAGTAAATCCTCCTGAAGGGGCCTAAGACCAGCCCTGCTTAGGCCTTTTATTGATAAGGCAAAGATTGATCAATTATATAGGTACGCCTTAAGCGGAAATCTACCTCTATTTCCGTTTTAACCCCAGGAAATATCTCCTCCCAGTCAGAGCTAATCTCGGTCCATAGCCCGGGAAGCTGAGAATGAACCATATTGCCCCAACCAAAAACATCGCTTTGAAGTTTTTGGGCCTTTAGAATACAAGCCCGCATATCGTTTTTTATCTGCTCCTGGCATAGGCTTTCCAAGACCGGTATGTTTTCCAGCCGAAGAATATTTTCTTGACTAGTCTGCTCATAGTAGTTTCCCTCTCCTACATAGTTTATCCTCATCACTACTTGTCCCTCAGTATTAGTAGCTTCCACCTGGGTGTTGGACCTGAGTATCTCTATTCCTACCCGGCCCGGGCTGCCAAAGGGAGCCGGCATGCTAAACAGACCTCCCTGCAGCCGACCCGGATTAAGAAAGCGCAGTCCCCTGCTCTCATAATCATCCAGATATCCTACCATCTTTCTACCTTTAAACACTGCGGTACCGTCCAGTTGTATAGCTTTACCATTAATGCTGTCAAAGCATGTGACTGCTGGGGCGGTTGGCTCAATTCCAGGCTGGGCCAGGTTATTTAAGAAATTTTCCAGGGTTACCTCCTGGTATATACCTACCTGCCTTTCCTGGTTTCTCAATAACTTGGGAATGGCCACAGCTGATAAAGATTCCATAGGCATCTGGGTGTTGAATATATCTTCAGGTGAAACTTCCCGGGCTACTACCATTAGCGCATTCATTCTTATATCTGGATTGCGCAGAAGGGCATCTGCTACCCAGGCCAGATCAGTCTGGGCTAGTTTCTCACCCAGAATCATTAGGTTGGCTTGGGAAACCAAGGGATTCCGGGGAAAAAGGAGATTGATTTTCCTGAATCCCTCACTTAAGGAACGTCCCTTAGCCGATACTACCTCAAAGGCGGGCTCGGATTCTGAAGCCTGTCCAGCTACATTTGGGCGGGCCATTTGCATTGATACCCGCAGTTCTTCCTCCTCCTCCAGTTCTACGCCCAAACCGGTCACTACCGCGGAATGGTTTAATTCTTGGGCCTGACAACCTCCTATGGTAAAAATTCCCATAATTAAAAGCACAACTGAAATTCTTGCTATCTTCAACCCTTTTCTTCCTTTCCATTTCCCTGCCGTTGCTGATTTTTCATGCCCTCCAGATATGGACGACTGCGATTTATGAACCAGGGACGCCTTACCAAAATGTCGCTTAGTTGAGCCAGATTCATAGGGGCCAGAGGAGCCAGGTAGGGTACCCCAAAAGAACTCAGGGAGACCATCTTTAGCAAGACTACTACCAGAACCAGCATTATGCCCAAAAATCCCAAGATGGCTGAGGCAACTAGGAAGCCGAACCTCAATATGCGAACTATCAGGGAGGCATTATAGGAGGGGGTAACAAAGGACGCTATACCGGTAGCGGCTACCACCACCACCATGGGGGTGGACACCAGCCCAGCCCGTACCGCAGCATCTCCAATTATCAAAGCCCCCACAATGCTGACAGCTGGCCCAACCGCACGCGGCAATCTGATACCAGCCTCCCGCAACATTTCAAACATAATCTCCAAAACAAAGGCTTCCACAAAAGAAGGAAAAGGAACCCCTTCCCGGCTGGCGGCGATAGTCAGTAAAAGGGGGGTTGGTATCATTTCATGATGATAGGTAATCACCGCCACATACAAGGAAGGCAGCAACAAGGACATCCAAAAAGCGATAAAACGCAGCAGACGCAACAGGGAAGCAGGCATATAGTAGGTATAATAATCTTCCGGAGTAGTTATGTACTCCGAGAAAGTGCTGGGAACGATAAGGGCCATAGGAGAGCCATCCACCATAATGCAGATTCTGCCTTCCAATAGCTGCCCGCAAACCCGATCCGGCCTTTCCGTATGCATGACCTGGGAAAACAGGGTCTTGTTGTTGTCTACAATAAATTCTTTGATATAGTTGGTGTCCAGGACTCCATCAATATCAATTCCATTTATCCGCTTTCTGATCTCTTCCACCAGAAAATCCGGGGCAATATTTCTTATATAGCAGATGATTACGTCAGTTTTAGTTACCCGGCCTAGCACAAAACTCTCTATTTTAAAGTTGCTGGACTTGATCCTTCTGCGTAGCTGGGCGGTATTGAATCTCAGGGTTTCAGTGAATCCCTCTTTGGGACCGAAAATTACTACCTCGTTGTCAGGGGATTGTATCCCCCGGGTTTGCCAGCTGCGGGTGCCAGCCACCACTCCTTCCCCATAACCATCAATCAATAAAACGCAGTCCCCCGAGCTGATATGACGACTGAGCTCATCCCAGGTTTTTACCCCTTTCAGTTCAGCAGGAGATATTATTCTGTTTTTTACTTCATCGATAATATCTCCTTTGGTGAATTCTTCCTTATTATCCGTCATATCTACCCCTAAAACCAAAGGATGCAGAATATTGCTTTCAATTTCATCTCGGTTGACCAGGCCATCAAAATATACCAGTAACCCCCTGGTCCTGGGCTGGCCAAAAACAAACTCCCGGATGACTATATCTGAACAGAACTGGAATAGTATATCCAGTTGGCTATGAATCTGATCCAGGGAGGCAGGTATATTATTTTGCATGACTTCCTGGGGACTTGGCTTGGATTCCGATTTGTTTTTTATATAACGCACCTAACCATCTCTTTCCAACGCAATATCATCTGCCATAGTTTTTGCCTGTACTGACATATCTATGCAGGGGAAAACCCAATTTGGCAGTGGAAAGCTGTGGATTAGGCCATAT
>CAZPSR010000048.1:0-11679 GCA_964589135.1 uncultured Syntrophomonas sp. | reverse complement strand
GTAATTCTCTCCAAAGCACGATAGGTATGCACAGACATAGCTTTGGTCCCACCAGTATAATTAAGGTGGATTTCCTTTATATCGCCCTTTTTCCCCATTAGATGCTCTTTGACTTCTTTGTTGATTTTATCTGCCTGACTGATGTTGCTTAGATGTCCTTTAATAATTGAATAGGACTTAGATATTAATTCCTGGGCCAGTACCTTTTCAATACCATCTGCATACTGCCGTGTTCCTTCATGAAACATTGATGCTTCAGAATAGAGTAGCCAAATGCGTTCTAAGTCTGTATTATCAGAGAAATATTTCGCCACTACATAGTTGGGCAAAGGGTTCGTTCCTATCAGCAACACTAGATCAGTGAAGTCATATAATTTAGTCTTAACCGTCATTTTGCATCTTTCTCCTTCCCAGGGCAGTCTCTTAGACTGGTTTTCACCCTGCTTGACAGTTGCGAATTTACCTACCACACAAAAAAGGTTGAGCTGGCTTTGGGAATCCCTACGAGCTATCAGGGCAACATATAGAACAAGTCCGCTTTTCCAATAGGATTCATGCCATGAGCCAAGAAGCTATAATTTCTTTTCTACAGAACATTTAATATATGGCTCAAAGGTATATTATACTTGCAATTAGCCTAGTTTACCCCACCACCTCCCAGCACCCAAAGCCCTGGGAATTCTTTGAACCTAATCCCGTGTCATAAGCAACTCTGATAAGTTCCGGACTTCCCTTAAGCCAGTAGATACCAGCATATCCTTTGATCACAGTTCCCTTGTAATTTAATATTTTTTCGAATTTCTTCTCCTGGTTACCATTTGGAATAATAGATAATTCCTGATTATCGGGAAGATAACCATGGATTACTTCATGTTTGGTTAGTAGGTTATATTTTACAATATCGATAAATTGTTTTCTCCAGGGGGATAGATAGTAAGTATATTTCAGATCATCGTTGTGGAGTGTAGTATAGGCTACTACCGGCGATAGCATTTTGATTTTGGCTTCAGGACCGAATTGAATGCTTTTGTGTACGTTAATGCTCTTTACTTCTACCCGGTTGTTGCCTAATAAGCGGTAATCCGATTTGATTAATGTTTCTGCCAGATCAGTGATGAATTGCTCTACTGAGGAGGAGATAATAAGTTCAACCGGAGGCTGGAAGGAGATTTGCTCAGCTTTTGGATTTAGCTTAAACTTCCCTTGTAAACGCGAATAAGTAAATAGCCTGAATACCTTATTTCCCTCCCGATAACCGGTATGGTGTAAAAATTCCCGATAATCCTGGTCAGAAAGATTTTTATATAAGAACCCCTGCAAAATATGGTTATACTGTATCGGCAAATTGATTTCCCTTTCGGATTCTAATATTACACTTATTCTCATAATTCTCTTAATCCTTCCTTAATTTTCCACACATTTTCATTTTACCCTATTTTTCCTTGGGTGTGAATCTCGTTATATTGGTTTTGTACTCATTTTGCTTATGCTTTTGCCGTATTTTAGCTATCAAAGACCCTATTAAAGAATGTAGAGTGCTAAACTTGCCAATAATAAAGCATGCTTAGAGGGCTTTTACATCATTAGACATTGCCAGCTGGTACCCTATTACAATTGCCGAATTATTATTGAACATATAAATAAACATTTTGCATATGGGTAAATCCAGCTTCATTGACGAGCCTAACGAAAAATCCTTTTGATCCCCAGCGGGACTTCTGCTTAACAGCCCTATTCAGCCAGCTTCGGCATTGCCTTAATCCTGACACTGCTAAATACTTGGCTAATACGAAAAAATTAATTATGTAAATCCTCAAAAAAAACAGCCGCTCTACGCGGCTGCCATATCGCAAGTCAATTTCATCTAGGTTTACCTAAATCCTGGTCATCTCAAACTCCTCCGCTTGGCCGTTCCACTCCAGCTTAACCTGGTATTGTTCCGGGATATTTGCTCCGCTTCCTTCTTCATTGATTTTGACTTCTGTTCCATTAAGCTGGGTCTTAGTACCACCCCTGCTCTGGCTGTTGCTGCGATACGTATAACTGAAGTCCTTTAGCTCCTCTTCATCTCCAGTATAGCGCAGAAAACCCTTTTCAACGGCGAAAGAATCCAGGCCGGTCATATCATTCTCGTTTTGAAACCAGTATTGAAAATACTGGATAGTAATTTCTCCCTGCCAATGCTCTGAATTGCCTTTAAGCACTACAGTCTCCCCCTGGTTGAGGTCGAGGAGCGCAGTATCATTATAGGCTTTAAGTCGTGCTTGCAGAGTTGGTAGGGTAGCCATATATTCTTCTCGGGTTTCCGGCATGGCTACCTGGTAAAACAGCATCAGGTTACGGGCTGGCCGGTACATCGGAGAGGGGTAGTATTTTACTATGCTATGCTCGTTAAGCCTTCGCTCATTCACCGAAGCAAATACATAAACCAGAATACTGTCTTCACTCTTATCTACCTGATACTCGGTGGGAAACACCCCGGCAACGGCTAGATCGGGATCCGAACTAAGCAACTTGGGGCTCAGTTCCAGGCCATTGGCCTTAAAAGCCCTAACCGCATCTCTGGCTTCTAGCAGATCATTATCAGGCTTCAGTCCCATTCCATAGCTGATTATTCCCACTGCTGCCATAAGCAGCAAGACTGCAACAATGGTTAAGAACTGTTGGTTTCTCTGTTTTCGCTCCGGGGTTTGCTCATCTATTTCCAAGCAATTGTCTGGTGCCTCCGCCGGGTTGGCTATAGCATGGTTTTCAGCGCTATTCTTCATTACTTGACTACAGTCTGGACAGTGAGTGAGGTGTTCCTCCACCATCAAGCGATTTTCATCTGTTAATTCCTGCTTGATATATAAGGGTATAAGATCTCTTATTTCTGGACAGCCTTGATTCATTTGTTCCCCCTCCCTAAAAGTGCCGGTCAGCCGACTCTTACTTCCAATTTGGTATATATCCCCATCATACCACAAATAAATAGGAATTTTTCTAGGTTACGGGGCAGCTTCCTTGACTCTCGGAAATCCAGGAAGCTGCCCAAAAATTTTAGGCTTACCCTGGCAGCAGAAAATACCGCCGTTTTACCGGCGGTACACTTGTCTGGGCATGGGTTAGTATATAAAGTTAGTGTACGGCATAAGCAAGCATTAGGAATTAGGTAAAAGCCTCATGATTATGACTCCACTTACATTATATACCAAAAATATAGCTGAGCAGTGACTAATCTATACCGCTTCCTGTTTAACTACTTCCCAGCATCCGAAGCCCTGGTTGTTTTTGAAGCCTAATCCTGCCTCATAGGCCACTTTGATCAATTCCGGGCAACCTTTCAACCAGTATATTCCGGCATATCCCTTTACTACTGTTCCCCTGTAGTTTAGAATCTTTTCGAATTTTTTCTCCTGGCTGCCATTGGGGATAATCTTAATTTCCTTGTTATCTGGCCGAAAACCATGGACCGCTTCATATTTGCCCAAAAGGTTATTCTTGGCTATTTCGGTGAACTGGGCTTGCCAGGGTGAATAATAGTTGGTGTATTTCTTTTCTTCCCGTATGCTGGTAGTACAGCCAACCAGGGGCGAGAGCATTTTGATCTGCACTTTTCTTCCAAATTTAATGGCTTCATGCATATCAATACGCTCAATTTCAACTTCATTATGTCCCAAGAAAATCAGTTCAGATTTTAATAGTTTATCAGCCAAATCCAAAATGAATTCATCAACGGCAGAGGATATGATGAGTTTAGCTGGGGGAAACAGGGTTATTTTCCCGGTTTCCTTGCTGAATTTGAATTTCCCCATTAAGCGGGAAAAGGTAAAAAGGTTGAACTTTCCGTTAGATGCGCCTTTGGAATCCTGGTGAAGAAACTGACTATAGTCTCGATCAAGTTGGTTTTTATACATGAAGCCTTGTAGGATGTGGTTATATTGTACTGGCAACACAATCTCACGGTCAGAATTAAACATTACGCTGATTCGCATATCTATAAATCCCTTCCACTTATTGCCTACATCTAGGTGTTAATACAATTTTACTACCCCAGGATGCCTATAGATAGCATATTTTAGCGCCAAATTCTTTCATTATATGCAATATTGCAACAGATATAGACTGCTGTGGCTGTTTTGCCAATGGTATGAATAGGTCTTCCAGGTATTTAGGCTATTATCCGCTAAAACAAGCCTGAGGAAATATATCGGGTCTTAAGCTTCTTGGCGGCTATTTCCCGTCTCCGCTGATAAAATCCCCCAGGAAACCGCCCAGACCTTTGCTTTCACCGCCGCTGCTGCCGACTTTAAAGCCAGCTGCCGCTGAAATCCGATCAGCCAATCGGGACAGGGGCAGGCTCTGTAAATAAACCACTCCCGGCCCGGTAAGAGTAGCCAGGAAAAGTCCTTCGCCACCGAACAGAGCATTCTTAAAGCCACCCACGAATTGGATGTTATAGTCTACGCTGGCATCCATACCTGCCAGGCACCCGGTGTCCAGCCTGATGGTTTCTCCTGAGCCCAGTTCTTTTTTAATTATTGTCCCTCCAGCATGAATAAATGCCATCCCATTACCTTTTAATCTTTGCAGGATAAATCCTTCCCCGCCAAATAGACCGGCTCCAATCCTACGGGTAAAGGCAATTTCTATATCGATTCCGTTGGCTGAACATAGGTAGGAATCTTTTTGGGCAATAAACTGACCTCTATGGGCTGACAAATCTATTGGTATAACTTTGCCCGGATAGGGCGCCCCGAATGCTACCCGCTGTTTTCCCCGCCCGTTATTCAGAAAGGTGGTTATGAAAAAACTTTCCCCGGTTATGGCCCGTTTGAAGCCTTTAAACAAGCCTCCTCCAGTGCCGGTTTCCATAACAATGCCCTGTTCCATATACATCATGGCTCCAGCTTCCGCTCTGACCCCTTCTCCTGGATCTAATTCAATTTCCACCATCTGCAGATCGTCCCCAAATATTTGATAATCAATAATATCAGCCATTCTCAATCTCCCTTCGTTCTTATAACTAGTATATATACGTACAACTAAATCTAATATTACATACGCTGATAAAAACTCCTGCCTGGGATTAGGCAGGAATTGAATAAATTATGAAGTTGCAGCTAATGGTCTTATAAGAATTTTCTTACCACCCGACACAGTTGGTAGCTTCGACTGGCGGGGGGCCCCGATTCGGCCAAAAGTTCAGCAGCCTTGTGCCCCATCCCTTGCTGCTTTACTTTGGCGTCTGATAAATACAGGGCTAGTAGTCCTTCTACTACGGTTTTAGCCAGAGCATTGTCAGGGAGCTTACGGGCACAGCGGTGGGATTGTCGTACCAGGTATTTCAGCCGCTCTAGCATCTCCTGCTGGTTTTGATAGTAGAAAGTAAAATTGAGGTCCCCTCCCTCCAGGTCTTCTTGACGATCAATGAAATAATCGAGCAGAATGTGCAGGCTGCAAATCCATGGGAAATAGGTCTTTAAGCTGGCTTTTGCCTCTTCGGCCGATAAATTGGGCTGAGCCGCCAGTCCCATGAGGGCAAAAAGAGCCAGGGTAGAACCACAAGCGGCCGCAAATTCCTGCCAATAAAGGCCGGGATAAGGCAAGGATTCGGTCATAACCCAGTCTTTAAGCTGCTGCTCCCGAATATCTACCCCCAGATGTTTATAGATTTGCAGTTTAGAATATAGCTCAGCCAAATAAAGGCTCTCTTCTTGTACCAAAGGCCAAGAGGGCAACTGCCCCAAACGGTACTGACATTCATCTGCCAGTTGCTGCAAGTATCCTCCATCGTCCTGATAAGGGTAGTATTGATAGTAGTCAGCATGAGCTTTTCCGGGAGTGAGGGCCACGGTCAGAGCCAGGTGCAGTTTTTGGAAGGCCTTACCATCTGTGCATCCAGCCCGGTCGCAGAGATTGTCCAGGTAGTCGCAAATAGTCTGATAGGCTACGATCAAGGCAGTCAATTCTTCCCGTTGACCTGGGGCAGCTAGAGCAAACACAGCCCCTCCCTGACAATGAAAATCCTTATGCTTTATACTTAACAAAGCCTGACGTCTCAGTTCTTCATTGGGGCATTCCTCAGCTGTTTGGCCCCAGCGGTTTAGTTGCTTCTTGACCAACGGCAGTATAGCAAATATATAGCGGGCCATAATACTCTTCTGTCCTCTTATGGACCGGTGGCTGAATGAGCTTAAAATCTCAGCTCGACTGCTATTAGGCATTTCCACTTTGGGTCCACCATCCTTGCCTCGTTTCTCCTTCTGGCCAAGAGCTATAACAGTGGTCCATCAACTGGAAGGCCAGGTCCTTTAAAGCCTGTTGTCCTGGAGCATCGGGTAAGAGCTTGATCCCCTCCAGGGCTCGCTGCAAAAAATGCTGGGACTTAAAGATACACTGCTCTAAGGCCCCGCTTTCCCAGAGTATGCCAACTATCAAAGGCAGCGTATCTTTGCTGCTTTTACCTGTTTCTAGCAGATTTCTCAGTTTTATTCCCAGCTCCGGATCTTTTAAGGCCAGGATAACCGGCAGGGTTATGTTGCCCTGAGTCAAGTCATTTCCAGCCGGTTTCCCTAATTTATTGGCCTGGGCGGTAAAATCCAGCACATCGTCCATTAGTTGGTAAGCGTAACCCAGATTTAGTCCGTAGTCATCCAGTACCTCTACCTGCCCTGATGGGCTTTCTGCGGTAAGGGCACCTACTCGGCAGGCAGCAGCAAAAAGGCAAGCGGTTTTGCGGTAGGTCTTGTCATAGTACTCCTCTTCACTAATATTTAAATCGCTATTTAGATCCATTTGTTTTATCTCTCCAGTACACATTAGCTGTATGGTAGAGGTAACACAGTCCATAACCTGATCCAAACCATGTTGGTTAATCAGATTAAAGGCAGCGGCAAACAGATAGTCGCCAATTAAGACACTGGCTTGATTGCCCCAGCGGCAGTTTACGCTTTCCCGTCCCCGCCTGACATCGGCCTGATCAATTACATCATCATGAAGCAGGGAAGCCAGGTGAATTAATTCAACTGCTACCGATATATCTATTACTTTTCTGACTTCATGGGGATGAAATTGGGCTGACTCATATACCAAACGGGGCCTAAGCATTTTCCCGCTGCGCTCCAGCAGATAATCGATGATGAGGTTCAGTCCAGCATAGTTACAGTGCAGTACTTCTATCATGCGATTCTTTATCAGCTCGCCGGGAAAAGTATCAATCCCGGCTTCAGCTTCACTCAGCTTAATAATACCACCCCTTAATGGCAGCTTATGGTTTAGTATTACCCGGGTATTATAAAATAATACAATACTACAATGACTTGGGGGTAGAGTTATTAAGGGTTCATCCACCTTCAGAGGTAGGCTTCGGCTTGAAATGCTTATTCAGCCCAGATAAGTCCGACTGAGGTTCACTAAGAGAGGAGTCGGAGTACCTATTTACAGCAAGCGCTTCTTTACCTGTTCGTGAGCTATTAATTCTATATCATCATCCAAAGGATTGCTTAATACTATCCCTTGCCGAGCAGCCATAGCATGCAAAAAGAAATCTGCTACTCCAGGGTTTTTCGGTAAGAGGGGACCATGTAAATAAGTTCCTATCAGATTGTGATATTTTATACCTTCTTTTTTGTCTTCTCCATTATTGCCATAGCCTCGCAAGACCTCCCCAAAGGGCTGTAAAGAATTATCCTCAAAATACGTTCTGCCTCCGTGATTTTCAAAACCCACTACGGTCATTTCCTGCCCTTTTAGGCAGGCTTTAATCAGTATGTTCCCTGTCAAACGCTCCTTGGCAGCTCGGGTTGAAAAGTCAAAAAAATTCAGTCCGGCCATAACTCGGCCATCCAGAGCCGAATAAGAGCGGCCCAAGAGTTGATAAGCCCCGCATATGCATAAAACCGGCATACCCTCCTCTATGGCAGCCAGAAAACTATCTGAACGCTTCATCAGGTCTTGATATACCAAGTTCTGCTCCCGGTCTGAACCCCCACCAATGAAAATCATGTCCAGGTTGGAATAATCTAGGCCATCTCCCAGGCGGATATCTTTTATCCGGCAGTCTTGCCCATGCCAGCGTATTCTCTGCTGCAGGCAGAGCAGATTGCCTCTGTCACCATAAAGGTTGAGCAGGTCCGGATATAAATGGGCTATGGTAAAAACGACCATATTGCTAACTCCTTTTATCTTCGAAAAGAATTATGAATCCTGTCCACTTGTCCCAACAAGAATCGCGTTAAGCAGGCAGCGGCCAATGCTATAAGCCCTGCCCATGCTATACTACGACCCAGGTCGGCCAGAGCCGGAGATACCAAACCGATCATTAGGGCTCCCAGTATAACACCGAAACTCAGGGTAATGGGTAATAATTGTATCATTGTATGCTTACTCAAGCGGCAGAAGTAGGTCAAGAACATCGAACCCATTATCAGCAGGGAAGTATCTTCCCAGAACATTAGTTCGCCTCCTTTAAGCAGAGGCAGGGGAGGGTCTAATCCATTTCTTCGGCTATAGCATGGATAATCTCTTCGGTACCCAACCTAAAGCCAGTGATAATAGGTTCCATAGCTATGATATCCTGCTTGCTTAAATCCCCTGCATCAAATATGAACTCGCCTTTAACCTCCAGGCATTTTCCAGCCTCTATCTTTTTCTTTACTTCCCTGCGGATATCGGGGCTGGTAATTCTGCTATTAATACCATCCGTTACCACAGGTTCTACAAAGGAAATATAATTGCTCTGACTGGAATCATTACACAGATTAATAGTATAGCTTATTCTTTGCTCATCAAATCGCTCTGGATCTACGGACCCAATCGACGAAACCATCTTGACCAGCTGTAGCCCCTTGCTTTCGGCAGCGGGTTTAGCACAACCAGCACTCAGGCTTAAAACCAGTAAAATTACCACTATACTAATTTTCCAATAATTTCGCATATAGTCCCCCTCCCTATGCCTCTAACTGATTCACTCCCAAAGTTCTCCCTTGCTCTTCCTGCTGCATTTTTTGCAATATTTTCTGGCAGTCGAATAAGGCAGTATAAGTAGAAAGTATGTAGCTTACCTCTCCTGGCCCTGCAGTTGCTGCTCTTATTCCCACTTCCAGTGAGCTTCTAATATTTATCAGTTTGGCATCTATACCACTATATTTAATTCGAACGGCCATATCTCCGCTTCTTTGGCCAGAGCATACTACGTATACTATCCGGGCCTTATCCTGGGCCAGGACTTCAACCTCTGCATCCCAAATCCAGGATATATCCCGGCCATCAGCCACATTGTCATTTAGAGCCATGAAAAGATTCTTGGACTGCTGATCATATAAGAGAGTGGATAAAGTTTGGTTAAGACCAGTGGGGTTTTTCACCAATATTAAAATGGCCCGCTTTCCGTTAATGATGAAATTCTCCATCCGACCTGCCCGGGGCTGGTAACCGGCTATAGCCTTCTGAATAATGTGGTCTTCTATGCCTACCAACCGGGCTGCGGAAACTGCCGCCAGAATATTGTAGGCATTATAAAATCCCTGGTAGGAGCTGGCAACGGGCAAATCGTTGACTTTCATCTCAATAAAAGGAGTCATTTTTAGTCCCTGCCCGGTAAAATTAAATTGAGGGTTGCGATTCTGGCATTGGGGACAGTTGAATTGCCCCAGTTGAGCATAATGATATCTGCTATAGGCAAGTTCTTCCCCGCAAAAAACACAATACCTGCCTTCCCGGCTTTCTTCGCTTTCCAGGGTGTCATAAATAGTAGGGGCAAAGCCATAGTACCAGCAGTGCAAGCCGGTATCATGCTGAAAGTGGGTAATAAGGGGATCATCGCCATTTAGAACCAGCTCAATTTCCGTATGACGAACTCCATCTTTGATCAGGTTAATGGTATGATCCAATTCCCCATAACGGTCCAGCTGATCCCGAAAGAAATTGGTGATAATAACCACCCGGGGTCGGGCTTCCTTGATCAGCAATGGAACAAAGGCTTCATCAACTTCCAAAAGGGCATAATCAAATTTATTGCGGCCCCAAATATCGGCAGCTTGAATAAATGCGGTAGTGATTCCGGTCAGCATATTGGCCCCCGCCGAATTATGAACCAGTGAATAGCCTTTTTCCTTTAATATGGCGGCAATCATATTGCTGGTAGTGGTTTTGCCGTTGGTACCAGTTACAATGAAAATCTCTTCCTCAATATTGGCAACCAAAGCCTTTAGTAGCCCAGGATATATTTTGCAGGCCACCCGGCCTGGAAAATCGGTTCCTTGATTTCCTAAGCGGCGACTTAACCATATGAGTATTTTGCCGACAATTATGGCCAAAATCTTTCTCAATCTATTATCCTTCCCATATCCTAAATATCATTTGCTTTTGTCTCCCTTTTAGCTACTAACTAATTTACCACAGATGCCTTATTAAATAAAACATCAACAGAAAAAAACGGCCCTTCCATTAGGCCGCCCGGGCTAAAATCTTGCTCTATGGTGCAATGCGAGCTATAAATTCCTGTATTTTGGTACGCCGAGGAGGAGCATGGAGCAAGAGATCATTATAGACTTGTTCCAATTTAAGAGCCATATTGGCTGAGGAAAGGCTTTGGGCTTTTTGGCGGGCATTTTTTTGATAGTAATTATATAGTTTGGCATCAGACAATAATCCGATAATCGCTTGGGCGAATTCTACTTGATGGCATTCGGTCAGGATGCCATTAATACCGTGGTCCACCATATCCTGCACTCCATAGGCTCGCACTGCCACCACCGGAAGTCCGGCGGCCATAGCCTCGATCAAGACTAAACCCTGAGTTTCCGTCATAGAAGAAAATACAAACAAATCTGATGAGTAGTAAATATCAACCAGAGTGTCAAAGGGCTGGGCACCAGTAAATATTACATCGCTCTGAAGGTTTAAGCCCAAGTCTACCACCAGCTTTTTCAGTTCTTCTTCCAGGGGACCCTGAGCGGTTAGAACCAGGGTGGTATGAGGCATCTTGCTTTTCACCAAATTAAAGGATTCAATCAGATACTGCAGGTTTTTTTCCTTGGTCAAACGACCCACAAAAAGCAGAATTTTATTCTCCCGGGGTATATCATAGTTATTCCGTAGCCAGTTTTCCCGAGCTCCCTGGAATCTGTGCAAGGGTACTCCGGTGGGAATCACCGTAATGGGAGTATTGATCTCATAACTTTGCAGTAAATGGCTTATATCCTGGCTGGGCACTATGATGTGATCACACTGATTGCAGAAGTTGTTGCTGAATCGCAAGGCCATTTCCTTTACCAGTTCCTGGGCTACCGGTACATAATGGGCATACTGATCATAGAGAGTATGATAGGTAAAGATCAAGGGCACATGCTGCCGGTTGGCCCAGTGCATCCCTACCCAACCCATGGTAAAAGGTGAATGGACGTGAATAATGTCCAGATCCAACTTTTTTAGCAACATATGCATACCAGGATAAACAGGTATTGCCAGAGCAAAATCAGGATTGGTAGGTGAACTCATGGAGAAATACCTAAAAACTCCAGTTTCCTCGTCCTCATAATTGGGGTAACTGGGTGCAAAAATATATATTTCGTGTCCTAACTTGCTTAATTCTTCTTTAAAAGTAGTTATCGACGTAACAACTCCACTGGTATAAGGCTTATAACTGTCTGTAAATATTCCGACCTTCATTAAAGGTGCGCCTCCTTGTTTATAAAA
>CAZPSR010000047.1:0-12005 GCA_964589135.1 uncultured Syntrophomonas sp. | reverse complement strand
GCCGAGCACAGGACTTGAACCCGCAACCTGCTGATTACAAATCAGCTGCTCTACCAGTTGAGCTAGCTCGGCTCAGCAAGTAATATTGTATACGCTGGATCTGACAAAGTCAATAGTTAAGTCCTGATTCTATTCATTTATCTTTCGGGGATTTGGGGTCCGAAAAAACAGGCCTAGAAAGGGATTGGCTTAATTTGGCAAATAAATCCTGGGGTAGAATTTTATAATATAGCCTGAACTATTTTAGAGCTCATGCCTATCTTCTAGATACTTTTCCAGTTTTCTTTTTACCCTCTGCAGTGCATTGTCGATAGATTTCACATGTCTTTTCAACTCAAGCGCTATCTCCTGGTAGGACTTGCCTTCCAGATAAGCCATCAATACCTTCCACTCCAGAGAACTTAAAATTTCCCCCATCTTCTTCTCAATGAATATAAACTCTTCCCGGCTGATTATTATTTCTTCGGGATTGGTTATCTTAGTTGTTGAGAGAATATCAATGAGGGTCCGGTCGGATTCCTCATCATATACTGGTTTATTCAAAGAGACATAGGAATTCAAAGGTATATGCTTTTGGCGAGTAGCAGTTTTAATAGCAGTAATTATCTGCCTCGTTATACATAATTCTGCAAATGCTCTGAAAGAAGTTAATTTGTCCAGTTTATAGTCTCGTATGGCTTTAAATAAGCCTATCATGCCTTCTTGAATAATGTCTTCTTTATCTGCACCAATAAGGAAATAAGATCTGGCCTTGGCTCGCACAAAATTCTTATACTTGTCTACCAAGTACTCAACCGCAAACTGTTCCCCTTGTTGAGCCAGCTCTACTATTTCCTCGTCGGCCATATCCGAATATGTAAGATAATATTGCTGTGCAGCGAGAGAACTAAGCAATTCAGTCGCCTCCATTAGCTATTTAGTCCAATATAATTAATCAAAAGCAAGTTACACTTGGAGCACTATAAATCATTATAGTCGCTGCCCCCCGAAACGTCAAGGCATGCGCAGGTTGAGCCCAAGTAGAGGCATGGTGTCCTCATTATAATTAGGGTTTGGCTCTTTAAAATATTTATCCCTCAGGTTAGAAGGCAAAAAAAATTACCTATTTTATTCTCTGTCTTACTACCTCATAAATAAGCAGGGCCGCAGCTACCGATGCATTTAAGGAAGCTATATTTCCCTGCATGGGTATTTTCAGCAAAAGGTCACAGTTTTCTTTAACCAAACGCTTCAAGCCTCTGCCTTCCCCGCCAATAACCAGAACTGTGGGAGTAGGCAGGGAAAGGCCAAAATAATCATCCTTAGCTTCCATATCGGCTCCTATTACCCACAGGCCCTGCTCCTTAAGGAATTTAATGGTGTTAACCAGATTGGCTACCTGCACAATGGGCAGGTATTCAATGGCTCCAGCTGAAGCTCGGGCTACGGTTTCATTTACCGTTACCGAACTGTGCCGTGGTACAATTATCCCATGCACTCCCGCCGCCTCTGCGGTTCTTACTATGGCTCCGAAATTCCTGGGGTCCTCCAAGCCATCCAGGATCACTAGAAAGGGGGCCTCATTGCTTAAAGCAGCGTGTTCCAGTACCTCCCCTAAAGAGCTGTACTGGAAAAGATCTACCAAGGCAATAATTCCCTGGTGGTTGCCGATAGTATATAACTTATCCAGACGGGATTTTTCTACCGCCTGAACATAAACCCCCTTTTTACTGGCTAGTTGCAACAATTCTGCCATTCGTTTACCCTGTTGCCGATTCTCCTGTACTAGTATCTTGTCGATTTTTCTTCGTCCCTTTAATGCTTCTACTATACTGTTTATACCTGCCAGTTTTTCTTTCATCAACTGCCTCCTATTAGCCCGGGTGGGCTGGAATACCGGTTGCTTTTTTGTCAGATCACTGTTCTTTTATGACTATTACGAGAACTTCCTTCCAAGGAGTAGGGGTAAACATCCAAAAGAAGGCCCGGTGGATGCCAATGGTATCTAGTTGGTCCGGACCGGGATCTTCTTACCGCACTCTAGCTACTTTTTCTATATATTGAACAGGTCATCACTCACATATACCTGAGCGTAATGATTCCGGGGGAAGGAGCTATCATATTCTACCCTTTCAAACAGCACCCTAAATTTATCCTTAAACAACAAGAGCAAGGGGATAGCCACCTGTCTCATCTGGGGGTGGGCAGCAGGGGAACACCTTAGCTGAAAGAAGTGCCTCCACTCTCTGATGTTATAGGTTACGGCAATCTCGGTTTTCAAACAAGTTGGCAGCAAGGAACGGGCTTCCTGAGGGTTGGAGCCCTGCTTAAGCAGCTTAAGGTAGTTTTTTTCGGCCATAAGACAGCTTTCTTCCCAAAGCTTATAGGCAGGGCTCTCAACTTCATAGAAAAATGGTTTTATAACGCTTATTTCGCTGCCAAACCTGTCCCGGCTATAATTACAGTAACGGGTTGACTCCTGACTGTAACTGCCAATTCGATGCCTCACCAGCTCATGGGATATTCCCCGATCGATAATAAAAAAGGCGGTTACTTTTTCATGCTCTATTACCGATTCATGTCCGCTGTCTACAATCCTCTGTAAAAAATGTCTATTATATTCATCATCCATTTTATCCTCTGATTTATAACAGATCCTGGCACATCGCTCCAGACGAAGCATTATATTCTTATCCAATTGTGAGGCAGGTACTCTAACTTCTGGTGCTACAATGAGCATTCTTCCGCTTCTCCCCTTTCTTGATCCTGTTCTTCTTTCAGCACTTTTCCGGTCAGATATAATAATCGTTCCTTATCCCCTATTAAATAAAGATAACCGAGCAGGGCTTCAAATCCAGTGCTCATTCGATACTCAATTACATCTGCATGCTTGGGAGTCGAAGTTTTTGCGTTTCTTCCCCTCCTGGCTATATCCTTTTCTTCTTGACTGAGTTCTTCATAGATGGTGCGAATAGCCCGAGCCTGGTTTTTAGCCTTTACCCTATCCACTGTCTCATGATGGATATCTTTTATCTTTCTGAGCCCAGATCCAATCATATGTTCCCGAACTATTAGTTCAAATACCGCATCTCCTATATAGGCCAGGATAACCGGCGAATACTGGCTAATCTGATTCATATCCGGCTTCTCATGCATTAACAATTTTCCATCTAGCTCCTTCCCGGCCGTCTTCAACTACGATCCCCCGCTCCAGTAGAGCGTCCCGAATATAATCAGCCATCCGGTAGTTCCGCCCTTGACGGAAGGATGATCTTAATTCCAAGATTTTATCCATCAAATTATTCAGCTCCGGCTCTTTTTCATACCTGATCCGGCTGCCACTGCTGCCGGTGTCTTCAACACTGACCGCAATGCTGTTTAGAAAGTCCCTTATCTTGTCGGCAGTGCTATAATCCTTTTCCTGCCTGGCCATTTGTCTTAAGTTAAGTAGAATCTCCAGTACCCGGTTCACAATACCGGTTTCTTCATAATCAGTCTCCATAAATATTCCCAGGACTTCACCCAATTCCCTTAAAATGCCCCGGGCCCGGTCTACTGCGCTTTGATCCAGAAGGCTTTTGGCATCAGCTCCGGCTATATAAGAGTTCAGACCATGAGCCATCTCGAAAAGAAAGCCTATGGCCTTGGCGGTATTGAAATCATCATCCATGGCCATAATGAATGAATCTTGCAAGGCTTCCAGGGAAGCCACAAATCCCCAGGCCGTTCCATCCAGCTTGATCGAAGCTGATTTTCCCCGGACAAATTCATCGGCAAGACTCAGTGACGTTTTAAGCCTTCCCAGGGCTTTGCGAGCTTCCTCCAGTTTCCCATCATCAAAATCCAAGGGACTTCTATAATGAGTAGATATCAGATAAAACCTGACCACGTCAGCCGGATAGTGAGCCAATACATCCCTGAGAATAAAGAAATTACCCAATGATTTGGACATTTTTTCGTTATTCACGGTGATAAAGCCATTGTGTATCCAATATTTGACGAATTGCTGGCCTGTTAAAGCTTCGGCCTGGGCTATTTCGTTTTCGTGATGGGGGAATATCAGGTCACTGCCACCACCATGAATATCAAAGGTATCTCCCAAATATTTGGTGGACATCACTGAGCACTCTATATGCCAGCCCGGCCTTCCTTGGCCCCAGGGGCTATCCCAAGCCGGTTCACCTTCTTTAGCCCCTTTCCAGAGGGCAAAATCTACCGCCTCTTCCTTGCGCTCGTCTATTTCCACCCGGGCTCCGGCCATCATATCTTCCCGGCTTCTTCCGGAGAGCTTTCCATATTGGGGAAAGGCTTTAACTCGAAAATAAACATCCCCCTCCACAACATAAGCATAGCCTCCTTCAATCAATCCTTCTATTGCGGTAACAATCTCCGGAATGTGTTCACTAACTCGGGGATGGACATCGGCCCGAAGTACATTAAGTCGGTCAGCATCCAGAAAATATTCATTTATATACTTTTGGCCCAGTTCCAGGGCTTCAATACCTTCTTCCCGGGCCCGGTTAATTATTTTATCATCTACATCAGTGAAATTCTGAACATAAGTCACCTTATAGCCTCGGTACTTTAAGTAACGCCTGACCGTATCGAAAACCACCAAAGGCCTGGCATTGCCCAAATGAATGTAGTTATAGGTAGTAGGGCCACACACATAAATATTGGCCTGCTTTGGATTAAGCGTTACTAATTCTTCTTTTTTCCCACTGAGAGTATTGTATATTTTCATGGCTATTAGCCTCCTTCTCAAATCCCTCTATTCTTTCCTCCAGCTGTTGTATTCTCTCCTGCAGGCCTTTCAGCATATCGGCTACCGGGTCCGGCAAAATATGATGCTCCAGGTCTACGCCCCTTGAATTAATCCGGTTTCCCCCCCGGATTACTATGCGGCCTGGCACCCCCACTACAGTACAATCAGGGGGGACGCTGTTCAAGACCACTGAGCCTCCACCTATTTTTACATTATCACCCACAGTAAAGGAGCCCAGTACTTTAGCCCCGGCACTTATAGTCACATTATTTCCTATAGTAGGATGTCTCTTGCCTTTTTCTTTCCCGGTGCCGCCCAGAGTAACTCCCTGGTATATAGTCACATTATCTCCTATTTCAGCCGTTTCGCCAATCACTACTCCGCCCCCGTGATCGATAAAAAATCCCCGGCCAATTTTAGCCCCCGGATGGATTTCAATACCAGTCAAAAAACGACTTATATGAGAAATAAAACGAGCTATAAAAAAGCAGTCCTTTCGATAAAAGAAATGGGCCATCCGGTGATGAATTATGGCATGAAAACCCGGATAACAGAATAGAACTTCCAATACACTTCTGGCCGCCGGATCTCTTTCAAACACTACTTGAGTCTCATTTCTCAAGGTCTTAAACATATAAGCTTCCTCCTTATTAAAATAAAAAGCCTTTCGTCTCCGCTTAGAGACGAAAGGCCCGGCTTCCGTGGTTCCACTCTATTTGAGCATAGCAAATGTCATATGCTCCACTTGATTACTATAACGGCTTGGCCGGATATGCCTACTAGGTTCAGCACACCTGCTCCTGGGCGCAGATTCAGACCATCTCTTACTGTGAAAAGGCTCTCAGCCGGTGACCTTTTCTCTCTGGCAGCGATTATCGCCCTACTTATCCCATTCTCAGCATTTATATATTCTATTGCCCTTATTATATGCAGGTATTCATCCAAAGTCAACGCCTGCCTCCTGTTGATAGTGGGGACCTAATCGTTCCCACTGTCAACAGGAGGCTTCCTGCCGCATAATATTAGTGGCAGGAAGCCTGAAAGAAAGACCTGATTCCTTAAGTGTTAAGCAGTTTGGGTAATTTAACTTAGTTATAAGTGATGGCTGCTTAATATCAAAATTACTATTAATTAAAAACTATATATTCTATAAAATAGCAGTATCATCTAAATACATCTTAATGTTGGGCTGGGGGTGCAGGCTTTGCTCCCAGGATTCTTCCCACCAGTACTCCACCATAGTGAAGGATTAAAATTATTACTGTCCCACCGAGCAGACAGATAGCCATCCATTCGAATACATTGGTTACAGGCACTACTGCTTCCAACGCTTTGCCTGTGGCACCCTGCATGGCTGTAATAAGCTCTTGGTTTCCGCTAGCTTCGGCAACTCCATTGGCATGGGCAGCCACGGTTTTAGCAGCAATTGCAATATTGGTATGAGCAGATGCAGCTACTCCAGCGACGATGAAGAACATAAAGGTAAAGTCATTGAATATCAACGGTACAGCATCTTTTAATATAACAATTAAGCCTACGAAGATCAGTATATATATGAGCTTGGATGTGAACAGAGCATTCTGGGTAAGAGGATCAGTATATTTGCTCATGTCTCCACCAAACATAGGAACGGTAGCACCATACCATAGTTTGATCAGATAAATCTGCAGAATTCCGAAAACTCCTCCGCCTATAATGTTAGGACCTTGTTTAAAATCTCTGTGCACACAGAAGAAGAAGACCATACACATAAAAGCCGGCCAAGTATCCCAGTGATTACCATGTAAGATATTTTCCATTAGAACGATGGTACCTAGTATTACGATCATATAGAGCA
The DNA here is from genome assembly GCA_964589135.1 of uncultured Syntrophomonas sp. Lineage (GTDB taxonomy): Bacteria > Bacillota > Syntrophomonadia > Syntrophomonadales > Syntrophomonadaceae > JAAYJK01. The sequence continues at coordinate 5,424 of CAZPSR010000047.1, read as the reverse complement.
TTTTAGGCTTGGTAAACATTGTATCCATTACTCAATTACCTCCTCTAGTTTTAAAAATGAACGCTGCTGTATTGAAGGTACTGGCAGGCATATATCGAGCCAATCGCCGAAAGCCATGCTTATCCTCTTTTCTTCTCAGCAACTATACCGCTGCCGCAGTCATTGTCAAAGCTCTATCCTATGCGGCATCAGAGCACCGATTGGGGTAGCTAAGCTCTAAGCTGGTTATTGTAAAAGCTAGCTAAAACACTTGCCTAATCTCATGAACATTTCTACCTTGCAAATAAACAAATATATTAAATCTATAAACAAGCTGTTTCATCGGTGCGCAGATTGTATACTCCTCCTAACTCTTGCTATCCTCCTTCCCTTAGTGCTTAACACCAAACAATGTAGTACTGTACAGGGGACTCCAGATAGTTTAAATAGCAAAATCTATGCCAGTTATCTAAATAAACACCAGAGCAGGGGGCCAAATCCAAAGCACTATAGCTTTCAGCCGCAGTAAGGGCCTGTATTATTACCTTATCTTGCTACCCTTACCATCAACCCTCAGAGTAAACAGATGCTACCACAAACCCGGGTATACAATTGTGTGGTCAAAGTATACACCCTTGTTTACTTAGTGTTACTGCTGTTTACTAAATAGTAGTGCCGGGGGTTTAGTTAGTGAGTTCAATAGCTTAACTCCCGGCACTAGCTTAAAGGTTAACCCTAATAAGTGCAAGATTTATTTAATACCGTATTTGGCAAGCTTTTCATAAAATGCTGAACGACTTATGTTTAGCATTCGGGCGGCAGCACTTTTATTCCCTTCTGTCTGGCGGAGGGTTTCGATAATAATTTCTCTATCCATATCATCCAACACGGTCCGATAAGAAGAAGTCGTTTTAGGTTTATCCTGAGCCTCTAATATATGGGCTGGAAGATGTTCCAATTCAATTTCTCCCTCCCATACATAGTTGGCAGCCCTTTCAATAGCGTTTTCCAACTCCCGGATGTTACCAGCCCACGAATAATGCTGCAGGACATCTTGAGCTTCTTTGCTTATTCCAGTTACCCGGGTATTTAGAATGGAATTATATTTTGCTATAAACATCTGGACCAAAAGAATTATATCTTCCTGACGGGCCCGCAGTGGGGGTAGATAAAACTCAATAACATTGAGACGATAGTATAAATCTTCCCTAAAATCTCCTCGACTCATGGCTTCACGCAGGTTCCGGTTGGTGGCGGCTATAATCCTTACATCCACGGTATGGGTTTTAGTCCCTCCTACCAACATAAACTGTTTCTCCTGCAATACCTGTAATATCTTGACCTGGATGGACAGTGGGGTATCACCAATCTCATCTAAAAATATGGTACCCTCATGAGCCTGTTCAAAATAGCCAGGCTTGCCTCTCTTGGCAGCGCCGGTAAAAGACCCGGGCGCATATCCAAATAACTCAGATTCCAGTAAGGTTTCTGGAATGGCTGCGCAGTTGACTTTAATAAAGGGCTTATTGGCCCGGGGACTGGCAGCGTGAATAGCCCGAGCAAACATATCCTTGCCCACCCCGCTTTCGCCGGTTAGCAGTACGGTTGAACTGCTCTGGGCAATCCGCTGCCCTTCTTTTTTCATGGCCATGAAATGAACATTCTGAGTTACTATGGAATCGAAGGTAATTTTAGGTGTACCTCCCTGTTTTTCAAGCTCATCCCGATAATAGTTAACCTGCTGTTGTAAGAAAAACCATTTCCTGGTTATCTCTTCAGTAAGTTTATTGTCAGCCAGGTATAGGGTGCTTACAGTTCCTGCGGTTTTGCTGCCATCCTGGTTGCCAGTCTTCTTGATGGGTACATGAGAAACTACACAATTGCGGTCTCCAATTCTACATACGTCGACTTCAGCTAGGCCGGTTCCAGCCACTTCGATAGGGACCTTGGTCTTCAGAATATCCTCCACCGACTGGCCAATCAGCTTTTCAATCCTTGATCCCATCAGCTGTACTGCCATCTCATTAACATATTTGATTTTGCCGGATCGGTCGCTAACAAATACCCCATCAGAAGAAGCGCTAAGCACCCCGCTGAGAGTAGTCTGCAGCTCCTTTACCGACTCCAGTTCCTGGGCTATATCCTCTATATCCGATATGTCCAGCAAAACAAAATTAGTACCAATCTGTTTATCATCCCGCATTATGGGCACCTGGTTAATTATAACCGGGATTCCTCTAAGGGCCTTCCTGACTCCCAGCTTGAACTCATTACTGTAATCTATTCCTGGAAATACTTCTTCCAGCTGCAAGCCCACAACTTTCTCGGCAGAAATACCGAACATGCTCTCTATGGAATGATTTATCCGGATAATATACCCTTCGTTATCGGTGGCTATTATTCCCTCATGCATAGCTTCAAATATGGATTCCAGTAATGCGCTGGTGGTGGTTGCCACATGAAAACCGGCTTTCATATACTCCAATCTCCCAGCCATGCCTATGACTTTACCCAGCTTATCCACCACCGGCACTGTGCCAATGGTGCTGTTGTTTACTCTTACTATCAGGGAAACCTCATCATAGCCCAGATCGGATTCAACACTAATAGCAGGACTAACCATATAAGGGGTACAGGGTTCATCTATACTTACCCCCTCCAGCAAGGCCTGGTATAGTCTGCTCCTGGGCATTACTCCTACCAGAACTCCTTTATCGTCAACAACAGGTACGCTATCAAGTTTGGTCTCTTTATATATTTCAATTACCGTGCGCAAACTATCTCCAGGACTAATTACCCGGTAATCGCTATTCATCATTTGCTTGACTGATAACCATATATTTCCTTTATTGTAGTCTTGCTTCATTTTCTCACCCCTTTTTGACCTAGTGATACTATATATTATAACTTAATCCAGCGGGCTGGGCTCAAAATATGTCGAAAAAGAACAACCTTCGACTATGGCAACCCCATAGCCACCTTAGCAGTGCAGTTAATCAGCAGAAATCTAATAGATTCCTCCCGGCCTTCCTCAGTGACCTGCCTAAGTATTGAATTATGCAATAATCTTGATCAGCTACGAAAATACATTTTTTCTTCTTCCTTTATCAGGCCAAGTTTTATCAATCTTTGCAGGTGCAAATAAACCCCTTGTCTTTCCCAGAACTGGATATATGTATCGAATTGATTCTGGGGCCCATAAAATAGTCGCAAGGCACCCAATTCCTCCAAAGATAGAGGTTGCTGCAGACTGAGCAGGATTTGCTCTTCCTTGCGCAATATACAATCCCGGTAGGCTAAAAAACGAGCCTCCAGGTCCTCTTCTACTATTCCCTTATGACCAGATATTACCTGGCGAGGTTTCAATTCCCGACACTTTTCTATGGAGCTGATATAATCATCCAGGTCGCTGCAAATATGTAAATACCAGGGCCCCCAGGCGGTCAAATCTATGTCCCCACTAAGCAGTATAGCGTTTTGCTCATCAAATAGTACACAATGCCCTGGGGTATGGCCCGGGGTATGGATTACTCGTAAACAGACCTTCCCAAAATCCAGTATTTCCCCGTCCTTTAGTTCACGATGAACTGGGCGGTCTTTTATACCATGATATTTTAAAAACATTTTTCCCATATCTTCAGCCCCAAAGGCCTTAAATCCATATCTTCCTATGAAATTGTCTGCTGAGCGAATAGCGGGAGCATCCAGGCTGTGGCACCATACCTCTACCGGACCCAAATTCTCATTCTGCCTGCTATGGTCCCAGTGGAAATGGGTATTTATTACTATATCAAGTCCCAGGCCTCGTAATTCATCGGCCAGCTTCGGGCTACACCCGCTATCAATTAGTACGCGCTGAGAACCTTCTACTAGCACACAAACACAATAAGGAAAGGCAATTTGTTCTGATTGCACCAAATGCAGGTAAGGGTTTATGGGAATTATCATGGTGGCTCCTCTCTTGTCTGATTTATTTATGGAATGTAAGGGCCTTTCAGGCCATCAGTAGGAATCAGTTTAAACTAATTATATAAGCAAATTTTATGCCAATCCGTATTATCTTAGTATTTCCTAGCTTTTCATATAAATCGGCTACTAATAGTATTCTCCGGGTTTAAGGTGATTGACCGCATCCCCTTTGCTAATTATTATCGGTTTTTATTTATAGAAAGTCTATGTCAAAAAAAACTGCTGACCTATTAGGCTAGCAGCTCTACAAAAACCTTATTATGCAACTCCCTCAGTTAATTACTCTTTATCTATTTATATTTATATACCTTTCCTGATATAGCTTACCGTAGCATGGGAGATCCGTCGGTCTGAGATGTCATTTATCTCTACATCGCCGAAAATAATTCTTTTCCCATTCTTAATCACTCTGGCTTCAGCATAGAGATCTACTTGGCTGGTCGGCTGGAGAAAATTATTTTTTAACTCAGCGGTGGCGAAATTACCGGAAGCTTCCAGGCCATTCAAGGTGGCTAGAGCGAAGTAAAAAGCAATATCAGCCAGAGTCATCAGGGCTCCTCCGTGGGTGTTGTTCCAGGAATTGGCAAATATGGGATTGAAGGGCATTCTCACCCTGCTATACCCTGCTCTTATCTCCAGGATCTGCAGGTTTAGATATTGGTTAACCGGAACCTGATTCATATGGCCTTGACATTCTTCCAGTGTGACTATCACCTTAGCCCCTCCTTTTCCCTACCCAGCTTTAGCTCAAGCAATGGCAATTCCACTCCCCTAAATAAGTTCAATCCACCAATTATCCCATTTAGCTACCTTCCCACTACGATCTGTTCCTCATAGTGATTTTATATTTATTAGCGATCCTCTTTATAATCCATCCCCGGTAAGGGGGAAGGAGTCCAAAAATGCGTGACTCCTTCCTTAATAAATAGCGATTTCCTTTTATCCAACCCATGTTAATGGCCGCTACCCCATATACTTCTTTCATTAACCATTCTCCTTTTCCTGTTAAATTAGTTTTACTCCATGGGGTAAGGCTTTAGGTTAGCAGATAGGTAGGAGCGATTTCCCCTTAGGAATTCTTGAGGCTCAATCCTCTTTTAGCAATCAGTATTACCCTGACTGACCTTCCTATACGATTCCGGCACAAAGATTTGGTGCTGGGGTTTTTATGGTTTAGCTCTCCTTAGCCATCACTGCCTCTAATTTTATAAGCAATTTCTATGCCAATTTAATGCTTAATCCAAGCTTTCTATTTTTTTCTATGAATTGGTGGTTAATAGCATTTAGGGTGATTGGCACGATATTGGCTGCTTTTGTTAATCATCCCCTCCCATCCGTGCCATGTCCTAAGCAGCTATAATGCCGATAAATTGGGGCTTATTTTATTGATGGGAATCGATTTATGTTTAAAATAACTACATGACTGTTACATATCTTTACATAAAAAAACTGCTGACTTATTAGGTCAGCAGTTCT
>CAZPSR010000046.1:0-12171 GCA_964589135.1 uncultured Syntrophomonas sp. | reverse complement strand
GAGTAACATTTTATCTATACCCTGTTTTCCCAGATACTCTAGCAGCTTCTCACCCTGACCCCTTTCTCCCCCATCGATTAACATGCACTGCCCTAAAGGAGTTTGAATAAGTATGGAGTCCCCCTGCCCCACATCTATGAAGCTAACGGTTAATTGCCCTCGGTCATTGACCTGGCCAACAGAATTGTCTTGATGGTCTGCACCAATTCCGGCTGTGCAGCCGCCTAAGGTCAAGCAACACATTAACAGTATTGCAATGAGGAAAAAACGCCTTTTGGCCAAACTAAAATCCCTCCTATTTCTAAAAATCCACCAGCTTAATTTGCAAAGCTTTCTCAATGAACCCGTTTCGTACAAAAATTATAATATAATATAAAGCAAAGGAAATATTCTCCTACCTAAGCTTAATCCAGGCCACCGTTATTTTCAATGATACTATTGACTTGTCAGGAGGTGCCACCAGCACTATATCAACCATTTATTTACTATGGGTATACGGGTAAGAATGGGATATAGCAGCAAGCTGCAGGTAAAAATCAGCAGAGTGATCAGTGGAATGCTTATTATTGTTGGCAAGATGTTTACTGAAAGCCCGTTCATTCGTAATAGGTAGATAAAAAATACATGGCTTAAAAAAATGCAAAAGGAGGCTTTCGATATAAAAGCCATACCCTTTCGTAAAAATTCGTTTTCAGGGGTAGTAATGGAGCTGCCCAGGCCGAAGATTCCAGCTGCCAGCAGGGCCACTCCCAAGGACATCCCTTCCAAAAAGCCAGTATACAAGAGACCGTTTTGGGCTGACATATAGTATGTTCCCACAAATACAAACAGGAAGCCGCTAAGGCTTAGGACCCAATACCATTTTTTATTATTTAGGGGATATTGCTTGAGATAAAAACCCAGTATACCATAACCGATAGCCGCATAGGTCATATTGATTTTATACTGAACCGCTATCCCTGACAGCAGGTTGAATGGCCAGAAGGATATAACGGTGGGATAGATGATACCAAAAGCAAACCATAGCAACAATAGGTATTTCAGCTCCTTTTGGGAGGCATTTTGGGTCAGCACTCTGCTAATAGGTAAAAACAGATATACCATCACCAGAATTTGCAGATAGTACAGGTGAAATTCCTGATTAAACAAGAGTACATCTTTTAATCCCTGTGCCAAATGGGCTAAGGTCAGACTCCCGCCAACCATCAAACGAAATACTTTATAGAACAGGGCCCAGACCAGCATGGCAACAATTATTCGAGGGAGTGATTTACCAAATAATTTTTTAGTGGAAAAAGCTTGGTCCGGCGATAGAAACAGTGCTCCACTGCACATAAAAAATATGGGTACGCTGGCTCGCACCACACTGCCCAAAAAAACACTTGAGCTCCAGTTAAGAGAGGCTATTTCATAATTATAGGAGCAAGTATGTATTACAATAACACCGATAATCGCTATGCTTTTCAGAAAATCAATGGAATAATCCCGTTTAGATTTAATATTGTTATCCACTTCTCTTGGCCTTTCCATACCAGGTACAACTACTGGTTTTATACTTACGTTTGATTGTCGCCGGCTCTTCCGATTGATGATACCTCGAGCAGCATGAGTTCTGTCTTATTATTGCTGCGGATAGCTTTATATACATAGCAATCTCCGTAGAACAGAGTTCTAATCATTATATCTCTTTAAGGCTATACACTCAATCACCCTCTATTCCAAAAGCGGGAGGATAAGCCGTTTTAAACATGCCTGGATTGAATAAAATTCTCTTAATGCCGAAGCATTATAGCCATTACGGTCACTTGAACTAATTGTCCCTTGCATCCTAGGAGTCTTTTATTTTCCCCGGACTGCAGGCCGAGGTGGAAAGAATACTTAAGTGAGCCAAGAGCTTGGCTGACGAGAGAGGTTGCAAAACGTCCATTGTCAGCCATCTATCCTGGTATAAGTCGGTGAAAAAATTACCAGGCTCAGATAAATCAGCGGTTTTCACGAACCAGCAGCAAATGATTGAGTAGTTAATAGAGTATAATGAAATACAAGGTTAAATGCATAGAGGATCATTGGAGCCAGTGTTATGCAGTATGGGATGGAGGGGAAGAAATGGCCATATATAACCGAAGGGACAGCCCGTTTTGAAAAGGTGACATGATGAAGGTCAGAGACCACTTTCATATGCCTTTAATTCTCCGGCCAAGTTCTTGGGAGCCTCCAAGCTATCGGGAATTTGAGTCGCTGCAGTCTTGCCTATGGAAGCTATTTCCGAATAGGGCGATACTAAACATATGTAGCCTTCCCCATCATCTAATTCTATTGATATTAACGGACAGCAGGCCAGTATCAAGCCTAAAGACCTGCTGCCCTTGTTTTATTACCTCGGCAGCTAAGATAGATGTTGGTACATGACCTATCTTATTTCTGCGAAGTTGACATCGTACTTTACTGACACTTGGTTACTGGCTTATTTCATAATTAACGGTCACCGCCTGGGTCTCTGAATCATACATTACAGAAATCGTGGTGTTTTCGTCCTTGCTGGCACTATAGTGGTAACCTGTGTCACTGGTAATCTCATAGGAATCATTAGTAAAACCCTCAGCTTTTATCTCCTCTAAGTAACGACCAAAATCTTCTGGTTCTACTTCTTCCAACATGATCATACAGAATTGTTCTGAATTCACAGCTGAAACCACGGTACCTTTGCTTAGCTGGGGAATCTGTAAGGCGGCACCGTTATCAGGCCATTCGGCTTCTCCAAAACTAAATTCTTCTCCATCTTTTCCTTTGACGCTGACTTTATCACCGTCTATATCTACCTTGCCTTCTCCATCGATAGCCTTGTTGATTAGTCCTTCAGCAACTGACTCGGCCACTTTTTCTTCCATCTTTTCCTTAGCTCCGCAGCCGCCCAACGCGGCTATCACGAAAACTACCAGTAAAATAGTTATTACTTTTTTAAACATTGATAATCCCTCTTTTCCTATGATGCTTCCATCTGACACTCCGGTTACTTAATCAATTGGTATTTGCCAATAATCGGCAGAGCCTTGCCCTTGCCGGTGAATCCATTAATTAATCCCATAATGCCTAGTATGGCAACACCGAGGGCAAAAAAGGGCAAGAGTATCCAGCCAATTACCGGAATAATGGTCAAAACAACACTTCCTGCCATTCCCAATAATAGCAGCAGCAATCCCTGGTTGGCATGGTACCTGCCAAAGGGAGAGTCCGGGCAAACCACCAGAGGCAGGAAAAATAGCAAATAGGCAAGTCCTGCCATAACCTTACTGGCTTCAATATCTTCTGGGGTGAAGGCAGTAGCCTGATTAGTCTCTGCTTTGAAATCTGTCATAATTAAACCTCCTTATTCTTTATGTTGACATTTTGCAATATACCATGGTTTAATGCATTAGTAATCACCCCCAGGGTGACTGAGTAAAATTCACCTTAAGAGTGACCCGTCTCTAGCTTATAGTTTCAGAATATTCAAAAAGAAGGTTTTTGATGGAGATATAGCAAATCATCATATTAGTGTTCAGTTAAAATCTCATGAATAAAGGTATGAAAAAATGAAAAGGAAATTTTTATTTGCAGTATGGTTAATATTAATTATGGTCTTCACATTAGCTGGATGTGGCGAAGGTGAAAAGATCGATCCGGCTAATCCGGTGACAATAAATTTATGGCATAATTACGGTGGTCAGCTTAGAGAGACCATGGACAATATGGTAGACGAATTTAATGAAAGCATTGGGATTGACAATGGTATTATAATTAATGTTACTTCTATTTCAGGCAGCGCTACTCTCCATGAAAAACTTACTATGGCAGCTCATGGAGACCCAGGCGCCCCTAGCCTGCCCGACATCAGCACCGCCTATCCCAGAACTGCTCTTATTCTAGCTGATAAAGGCCTATTAACTGACCTGAATAGTCAGTTTTCTAAACAGGAATTATCGGCTTATATTCCTGAGTTTATAGAAGAAGGGCGTATAAATGGAGAAAGCCTTTATGTCTTCCCTACTGCTAAATCAACCGAAGTATTGTTTGTTAACAATACACTATTCAATAGATTTGCCCGGGATACGGGAGCTAAAATCGAGGATCTGCATTCTTTTGAAGGAATTGCCAGGACTGCATCTCTTTATTATGAATGGACTGATCAGCAAACACCTGATGTAGCCGATGACGGTAAAATGTTCTATATGCCTGATTCACTATTTAATTACTCCCTGATAGCTTGTAAACAGCTGGGGGTAGAATTCATCAATGACTACAGCTTCTGCTGTTCCACACCAGAGTATAAAAAGGTATGGGATTGTTATCATCAATCTGCCGTTTTAGGACGGTTTGCGGTTTTTAGCGGTTATGCAACCGACCTGGCTAAAACCGGTGATATAGTATGCTCGACCGGCTCAACGGCAGGAGTGTCCTTTTTCTCCCCCACAGTGACTTATGCAGATAATACCTCTGAACCAGCTGAACTGGCTATCCTTCCCTACCCGGTTTTCGAAGGGGGTAAAAAGACCGCTATTCAAAGAGGTGCTGGTATGTGTGTAATTAAATCCACCCCAGAGAAGGAATACGCTGCCGCAATCTTCTTAAAATGGTTTACCAGCCCGGAAAACAACTTACGCTTCGTTTCATCCACCGGCTATCTTCCGGTAACTGAAGAAGCCTTCGGGGAGATTATGTCCCAGGAAATAGATAACCTGTCTGAGGACAGGATAAAGAAACTGCTGCAAACAGCCAGAATAATGCAGCAGGATTATGAGTTCTACATTCCTCCATTGTTCGATGGGATCGATGAAATGCAGAAGGAATATGAAAGCCAGCTTAGGGAAGTAACAGCAGATTCACGGGCATCTCTAAACCATCTCCCCAACACTGATCAAAACACCGCATACCAAACAGTGGCTCCTGCTGCCTTTAATGATTTTATAAACAGGCTTTCGAAAATTTAATTTGTAATGAGGCTATTGCCATTGAAAACCATACTCAACCAGCAAGGTCAAAATTTAATAAAGCAGTTAAACGCTTCAGCCAAGGGTGGTATTACCATGAACACAAGACTTTTTTTGTTGTTTATGGTACTGCTTGTTACCATAGTTTTGGGAGTAATTGCTATACTGTTGATTACCGGTACTTTTACCGCCGGTCTGGATGAGAGAGAAACACTGTTCCAAAATGAGCTCCTGCATACTTCAGAGAAGATTTCGGGGCAATATGGTGAGCTTTCCGTGCAAGTCATCGAGTTTTCCGAAGAGTTGTCCCGCAATATTGAAGCAAAAGCGCAACAGTTAGGCATATCAGTCTCTGAATTAGCCAAGCACCCCGATAAATTAGAAAGAATTATATCAGATCAATTCGATATTACTTACTTCTCTCTGGAGAAGTTCAAAAGCAGCGGCATTTTCTTTGTTTTGGATGCCACTGTCAATCCCACTCTTTACAATTCGCAAAACTCCAAAGCAGGTTTGTACTTGAAGAACATGGAGCCTAATATAATCAATTCATCTCATCCCAATATTATTGTACTGCGAGGTTTTCCCAGCCTGGGACGCAACAACTCACTATCCCTGCATACCCAGTGGAAAATGGAATTTGATGTTGGCAACGCTGCCTATTATCATATTCCCATGGAAGCAGAGCAGCTCGTTCCAACCCGGAACTCAAGTTATCCCGGCTATATTATTGGACTCCGGTTCTAAGCTTGCCAGGAACCAGTGAAGAAACCATGATTTGCTCAGTGCCTTTGATTGATTCCCAGGGTAATGTGTTTGGAGTGTGCGGATTAGACATAAGCAATATGTTATTTAAGCTGTCATACAAACCCCAAAACACCGATTATAATAGCCTGATCTATATCCTGGCTCCCCATAAGGGATCAGCCATCAACCTGCGAGAGGCCATGGTAGCTGGAGGTTATTCATCCAGGGTTATGTCAAAAAGCGAAATGTCCCTAACTATTTCCCAAACCAAAGGGGCTTTTAACTCCTACCACCAGGGCGAGAGTAATTCCTTCTGGGGTCTTCACACCCCGATATACTTGTATCCTAAGGGATCTGCTTTTGCCCACCAACTATGGATAGCCGCAGTCCTGATCCCGGAAGAGGATATTGTACTATCGATGACCCGCCTTAATATGCTTTTAATATCTTTGCTGACCATCCTAGTTATATTAGGAATAGCAGCTTCATTATTAATAAGCAGAAGATTCCTAAAGCCCATCTCAAAAGGGTTAGAGCTTATCAGGTCAGAGGACTTGAGTGAAGCTCCCCGAACCAAAGTGCCAGAAATAGACGATCTAATAGAATTACTGGCCAACCGCAACCAAGGTCTTTATGAAGGAGCCAAACAAAAAAACCTGTCCTTCACCCTTCTCGATGAGTTTGCCAAAAATACAGAAACCCTCTCACCTTCTGAGCGCTCAGTATATGACCTCTATGCCCAGGGCCTTACTGCCAAAGAAATTGCGGAAACCCTCTGCCTAAGCATAAACACCATTAAAACCCACAGCAAACACATTTATTCCAAACTCAATATTACCACCCGAGCAGAGCTCCTTTTATACGTTAACTTGCTGGAGGAAATAGACAAGGATAGGTGTTGAAATTCATTAAGAAATGATAAAGGTCTCCATAAGAATTTCTAAATCAGTTCCTGAAAATAAAACGCTCTGGAGGATTCTTTATGTGGCTGCTATCACTACTATCAGATCAAAGGAGAGTTACCCGTGATTCCTTTACAGTTTAACATCCACCCATTTTCTGGCCTGAATACTGTCGGCTTCAACTTGGCAGTCCAGGGCCAGGATTTTAACCCCCTGCTCCCGGGCCTTGATTAAGGCCTCCCCAAAGGCGGGGTGGGTTTTATGGTTAGGGGCAAAATAGAGCACATCTTTCATCTGTATGATAAAAAACAGGTAAGCCTCATAGCCTTCTTCCAGGGCCTGGCAAAGATGATTTAGATGCTTGATACCCCTATCGGTGGGGGCATCAGGAAACAAGGCTACCCCCTTTTCTACTTCATATACTTTGGTTTTCAATCCTCGCTTCTACTTCCCTGTTCTCATTACCGGCATATCTGCGTGGTGCAAAACGCCCTTGGACAGTGCGAAGCAGCCAAGGGCAGCCAGCAATTCCCATAAGGCCAAGACCCCAAGTCCGATCAGCACCCCGCTCCCCTCAATCATACTGCCAAGAACAATGGCGGCAGTTAGACCGGGCAGCATAATAATCATAACCGCAATGGCGTAAATAAAAAGCAGGAGTCCGGCACTGATGTCCGCACCCGTCCAGCGCAGGGAAAGATAGTTGATGCCTAACAATAGAAAAGAAAACAGGGTGTAAACCAGGATAGTGGCTAGAATCAGCCCAAGCGACTCTCTCATGATCAGGCCTGCGATGCCGAAAGCTGCCACGCTTTCCACCAATACCTTAAATAAGATTTCCAGGTTGCTCCAAACGATTTTCTGAAAAGAGCTGGCGGGAATTAGGTAGATATAATGCATATAAAGCTCCTTCAAGCCGCGCCCGGTTCCGATCATAAAAATTTGCATCCACATCAGAATTTGCAGCAGAACTAGAATCCCGCCCTCCTCGCCCCGCAGGAACCAAGAAAACAAAGCCGTGCCTAATATCATGATTATGGACCACATTCCCCAAAGACCGAGGCGGTTGGCACGAAAGGATTCCCGCAGGTGCTTATAAAAAATGGCGCTGACTCCCAGACCGTGGATACCAGTTTGGGCCACCTTTACTTTTTTCGTCGATGAGGCTTCCGGGTTGATCTGTCCTTCGGACAAGACCCGCTTTTTCTCGAAAGCGGTTTCCGTAGCAACCAGCACGTCTTCATAATAATCGGGATTGCTCAGGGCAATATAGAGTATCAGCAGTACTCCTGACAGCACCAGTATCCCAAAAAATAAGAATCCGTTGCCCATGTCGCCGGAAATGAGGGAAACCACCCCTGCCGACGCCCATCCGGCCACCGGCGTCCAATCAGTAAACGGCGAATCCAGAATACTTTCCAGTGCCAGAAGAAAATCACCTGTTTTAACCAGCTGCAGGCTAATATAAGCTATAAGCGGGACAAAGGCCAGGAGGGCAAGCATTCGAACCGTCATTTTCTGCCTCGGTTTTCCGTTGGTCAGGCTGTAAATCAGAAGGGACATGATTTGGAGCACCCCGACGGCCAACATAAAGCCGAGCAGAACCAGAAGCACCCCATCGAAGCCTACCCCAAAGCTCACGCTGAGGGAATTGCTTTGAAACAGGATAAAAAAACCGGCCAGGAAAGCCATTTTCGCCATGCGCACGATGCCGTACATCAGGATCATACGGGAACTAACCGGTGAGACAAACAGCAAATTGACATCATTCATGTCGAAAATAACGTCTCCGTTGGCCAGACCTTTTTGGATGGCGGTCACGACAAAAATCAGAATTAATATGAACAGGATACCCTTAAGCCAGACTAAATCAAGGGAAGCTGCCGTGCTTTGGCGGGTAAACAGCGAGAGAATAAAAATACCGCCAATCCCTGCAATCACCAGCACCCATAACAGCAGCTTGGCCGGTTTCCGCCGAAGCTCCAGCAGAGTGTTCTTGGCGCTTCTTAGCAGCAGAAAAACAAGACTGTTCATGACCTGTCCTCCAGGCTTTTACCTTCTGTTATGCTGAAATATACGTCTTCCAGGCTTTGTCCAGCTGCCAGTTCGGTGCGGTGGCAAACGCGGGCGATTCGGCCCTTGACCATGATATAGGTTACATCCCAGTCTTCCTCCACGCTTTCAATCATATGGGTGCTGATAATCAGAGCGCAGCCGCTATCCCGCAGCTTAGCAATAACCCCTTTCAGTTCCCGAATCCCATGGGGGTCAAGACCGACCAACGGTTCATCCATAATAACAGCTTGGGGCTGAGGCAGAAGCGCACAACAGACACTGACCTTTTGCTGCATTCCTTTGGAAAGCTCTTTGCCCAGCTTCATTTTTTTATCGTCCAGCTCAAAGCGGCGGAGCAATGCCTCCCCTTTTTCCTCCCAGGCCTCCAACCGGTACGCTTTGGCGATAAACTCCAGATGCTCCGCCACCGTCAGCATCGGGTACAGCACTGGAAACTCCGGCACATACCCCAAAAGCCGTTTCGCCTCTACCGTATTATTTTCATGCCCGTTGATGGTAATGGCACCTTGGAAACGCAAGAGACCGCAAACAGACTTGATCAGGGTTGATTTGCCCGCACCGTTGGGGCCGAGCAGTACCGCCAGCTCGCCTCGGCCCACGGACAGGTTGATGTTGTCATTGGCCACTAGCTTGCCGTATTTCTTGGTCATGTTCCGTACGTCAATCATATAAGAATCTCCCTTACCGATATAGAAGTATTATTGCCTTAAATCTTTTTTAGGTTAACTTGCCATCCTCTTAATGTCAACTTAAGGATCTTTTCTCCTTCCAGGCCTGGTCTTTTGACTTAACTACTCCTTGCATCCTATACTTATATTAACTATATTAGCTAGTTTAGCTACTCATGGAGGTGCAAGCATGAAAGTCAATTCTACAGAAGTCCAGAACAACTTCGGTAAATACCTGATGCTGGCGGCTCGGGAGGATGTCATTATAACTAGGAACGGTACCGAAATAGCCAAACTATCTGCCCTGGACAGTGCAGATGCCGAACGCAGAACGGTAAGCGAGAAGGCGGAAGAGTACCGTTATGGGGATATAAAGGCCTCATACCAGGAGTTTTTGGAGCTAAGCCAGAACTCCGAGGAACGATACGAGTACATTGATGGGGAAATCTATCTCCTGGCTTCACCTAAAACTGTACACCAAAAGGCCTTAACAGAAATTTTCGGGCTTTTTTACACCTGGTTCCGGGAAAAAGAGTGTACTCCCATGGTGGCCCCTTATGACATTACCCTCAGGCGCAACCCCGAGAACATCAATATTGTCCAGCCCGATCTAATGGTCATCTGCGACCTGGAGGAGAAGCTCAATGAAAACGATTATTACATAGGAGTTCCATCCCTGGTGGTGGAAATTTTGTCGGCAGGGACGCGTCGCAAAGATCTGATTAAAAAGCTGGATCTCTATATGGAATGCGGAATCCAGGAGTACTGGATTGTAAACCCCTTAAACCAGGAAGTGACCGTTTACCTTTTCAAAGAGCGGGACATCAGCGACAGCACTACCTACCGGAAATCCGAAAGTGTAAAGTCTTTCCTTTTCCCGGGATTGCTCGTCGAGTTGGAGCAGATTTTTAAGTAGGAATGACGTGAACAGGTGTTAATGCTTCAGGGGCTCAAAGGCTCTCAGTGTAGAGAGCCTCAGGTTGAGTCACTAATTTAAAGTATTATTATGAGTATAATTTTTACACCATCTAAAATTTGCAGATTGTTTCATTGCTTGCTGTGTATTCCATATTAAAGGTTTAGTTTTTACTTTTGCAAGAATATTTTGTAGGCCAAATAGCTATTTTCCATTCTAATTCTACAAATCTAATCGTTTTTTAATAAGTTGTTGATAAAATGGTGCCTTGATAAAATGGTGCCTGACACCATAAGTTGTTCACCACTCCAACTTCCCCCCCGCGATCTGTCGTCTTTTAAGGTATATATATTTTCCATTCATTATAGCATGTCTACCTAATCCTATAGCTATCGAGATAATAGTTAATCGGTTTTATAACAATCTATTGGGGAAAGAGGAAGAAACCATCTTTGTTGGCAGCCGAAACTTTAAAGCCTACGACAACGCTTACCCTTCTCTCATGGCAGTATTATAATACTATTTGAGACTTCACGCTCCTTGCCACTTGAAGGACGATTTAACACTTGGCCCTTAAAAACCATGGTGCTGGAACCACCACCATCCAGGTTGTATCCTTCCTTAACTCCCAGCTCGGCCAGTTTGTTTTGCAGTCTTTCCAGGGTTACGCCTGAACTCCAATCTGACTGGCGACCATCCACCACAATCAATATAAGATCACCGTTGGCATACTCGCCGATAATGGTCCGAGGTTGTTTGGTGATTTGCCATTCCTTGGGCACCTCCTGGGGCTTACCGGCTTTGATTAGAATGGGAAGAAAACTTACCCCTTGTTGAGGATTAAGCCTGGTTAAGCTCTCTTTATCTTTAAATATTCCCCCGATTAGATTTCCGTCCTGGCTGATTCCGGTAAAGAAGACCTCCCCGTTGGAAGGATGAAAGCCGGTTACAAACTCTCCGTCAACCACGGTATTACCCAGGGGTAGAACCTGATTGTTTGAATAAAAAAAACCTCCTCCATTTATGCCCAATATAGCCCCCGTCCTGGCGACCACACTGCTGGTTGTTTCCAGGCTGCCTAATTTGTCTTGACCAAGGACTACTTTGACTGCACTTGGATCAAACAACTTAACCTTAGCAATGTATCCACGATAGCCCAATTCGTCCAGCTTAAACACCTTAATATCAACCTTATCTGAAGAATAGGAATCGATAGGTGATCCCAGCATAGTCATGATCCGGTCTTCATAAATCTGATCTGACAGGTCCTTCTGGCTCTGACTAATACTGGTCAACTGTTCCAGAGTCTGTTCCTGTTGTAGATACTCCCTTTCCAGCTCCGCTGCCGATTCACTCACCGTTACGGCATTCTGGTAAAGGCTTGAGATACTCTTTTCTAAGTGTTCAATATTTTGGCATATTTCCCGAGTCGGTAAATACATATGATGGGTATAATTATCGAAGCCTATAATGGCCAAACCGGAACCAATAAATGATCCCAGCAGGAACATGGGGATGATAATGATCAAATAAGGTTTCCATTTCATAAAGCTGCCTCTTTCTAGGGTTGTTCTGGCGGATGTTAAATAAACATCCAGGTTCTGATGTGATTTCCAGCCTAGGGCGCTTCTTTTAGAATGCTTAGGCTGTGTTCCAGAGCTTTGAGTTGCTTATCAAGATCCTCGATTTTCTGATTGAGGTTTTTCTGGGTCGACTCCGAATTAGCCCAGGCCTGGTCAGCATCGTTAATCGCCTGTTTAATTTCGCTTAACTGAGTATCCAGTGAATCAATGCGTTGTTCAATGGTAATCATATGTATCGCATTGTTTTGCTGAACTGCCTCTATGGACCGGTCAAGGTAAATTTTTCCCGCATAAAAGCCCCCTGCCACCAAC
>CAZPSR010000045.1:0-12228 GCA_964589135.1 uncultured Syntrophomonas sp. | reverse complement strand
AATATACTCCTCACTTTAGGTACAGTATCGAAAAATCCCTCGTGCGGCTAATATAATTTATTCAACTCTAAGCACAACCAGCCCTCTTTTCTATCTGTTTAATGCTTTAACTATTACCGTAGCGGCCTCTGCCCGGCTGGCTTTTCCTTGAGGCTGAATAGTGTTATCCTGATATCCGTTCATAATCCCCTCTTCAACTACCCCAGCCACTGCCTGCCAGGCCCAGCTGGAAATATCATCCTTATCGGCAAACCCTGTTTCTTCTCCCAAGGCTGGTAGCTCAGCCGCTTTAAAGATCATAAAGGCCATCTGTTCTCTGGTAATAAGGTCGTCAGGTCCAAAGGTATTAGCATCATAACCATTTACTATTCCCCTGGCGCTAGCTGCAGCGATATAATCTTTAGCCCAGTGATCAATAGTATCGGCAAATACCTTGTCGCCCTTTTCCAGCTGGAGAGCCTTGACCAGCATACTGGCAAACTCGGCCCTGGTTACGGTATTTTCCGGTCTGAAGCTGCCATCCGGGTAGCCCCCCACACTGCCGGTAGCTACCAATTCTTCAATACTCTGCTGGGCCCAGTGACCCGTAATGTCATTAAGGGATACCACTGCCTTTCCTTCATCACTTCCTGAGCTAAGGATAGTATAGGAAAAGGTTGCCACCTCACTGTCACTCTTTCCCGGTCCAATAGTTATGGCCTTTATGGTAATGTCCTCATTGATGGGACCAATAGGTTTATTATAGAGGCCCAGGACATCAGTCCGGGCTGACCACCAGCGCCGGGCAATCCAATTATACATAGAGCTGTCGATAGTGGGAATGCTGCCATCAATAGTATAATAGACTTTATCATCATCCATATTATCATTACTGAGGGTTACCATAGTTCCAGGCTCTACTCTTCCAGGTTCTGGATTAGCCTCGGGGGTATCCCATTGTGGGGGTTCTTCGCTTAGCACTTCGATCTTATTTAAATATTTAACAAATAAATTGCCGGTTTGTTCGCTAACTGCTCTCTGACCTAGCATCAGCAAAAGGGAATTAAGATCGTTGATATATTTGGGGTTATTACTCCCTTCCACGCTTTTTAGAGCTATAATGGCTTCTACCGGTTCGGCTCCATCAGGGGAACCTAGAATATTCCCCCCTCCATCCCCAGGGCTATTATCCATAAAATGGGGATAGCAATAGCGCTGATCTTCAAATAATTCTTTAAGCGTAAGGGTTAAGGAATATCCATCATTGGAATAAAAACGAATCATCCGGGCTTCTTCACTCATTCCTACTGAATCCAGTAGAGAACGCAGACTTACCCCTTCTCCTACATACCATTTTTTGGTGGGCCAGGTGTTAATGGCACTATAGACCTTTTGCACCTGTTCCATTTCCTGTAATTGTTCCAGGGTAAATAAAGTAGGCTGGCTTACTCCATCTCCCAGGATCTCCAATGACTCCGATGGCTCAGCCTCAGCTATCCCAGGCAGCAGGATATTCATGGCATTGGCCAGGAACATTATTCCTATAAAGAATATAATGGATTTACGGCAAAACTTCCTTTTCAGGCTTAACATTGGTAATCCTCTCCCTTCCCGTTAAACAATTATTCCCAATAACTTCCCCCAAGATTATCATGGATTATGCTCCTTATCACTCTAAGTCCCTTATTCCTGCTGTCAGTTTTATTCATCCGAAAGAATAAACACTTTGCCGGTAAGCGGATCTTTATAAGCTGTGCCTAGCTTCTCATAAGGATCACCCTGGTTTTCATTTTCAACCAGATCATCTCTTATTTCAGTGCTCGAAGATATTTCCTGACCCGTAGATAAGTGAAGCTGTTTATCAACCTGGCTCAGGTCCACATCCCAGCGAATTACCAGAGCCAGCATCAGACCGCAGGCAAATACCAACATGGCATCAACTATATTTATGGCTCCCTCCAGGGGATTAGCATCGTCATCGATCCCAAACCTTCTTCTATTTCGCAATCCCCGGTTCACAAGGCAACACCTCCAATAAGCTTTCCAGCAAGGCCTCCAGGGAACTTAAATACTCATCATACCATCTTTTGCGCAGCCTGGAGATGGCATAGGCCACTCCAGCGGTAGCTAAACCAGTAACCGTAGCATCAAAGGCGGTAAGCAGGGCATCGGCCAGGGTTTTCGTATCCCCCTGTCCCATGGCGATCAGACCCGGCCCCAGTGGGATTAAAGTAGCCATCAGTCCCAGCATGGGACCTAGCCTGGCCACTAAATCAGTGCGATTGGTTTTTTTTAGATAATATAATTCCTCGTTGGCCAAGAGCTTGCGGGCCAAAGCCTGCTGGGACAGAGCAGTTAAATCCCGGTGCTTGATCAACTGGCCTAAGACTGCTTTCTGCCGCCTGAACAAGGAGCTTTGCTCAATTATCGCTAGAATTTCCTGGACGTTTTGACCTTTAAAACTATCCAGCAAAGCGGGAACATTAACCTTGGCCTTCCTTCTCTGGCTAAAGTACTCTACTGCCAAACTACCGGTCTCAAATACTACATAAGCTACAAAAAATAATAAAACAGCTATGGTAGGTGCCAGTAAGCCGGACGAAATTTCATGCATGGTGTTTTCCAAAGCTGCTAAAACAGAATGACTCACCTTATTGCCTCCTTCTTATATTTCCAATACTCTTTTAATCCACCTGTAAAAAATAGAATTATAAATATGGGCAGACTGCGGCTCTGTATACGTCCCTGCTCCAGAGCCAGCGGCAGGCTATCAGCTGACAATTCTGCTGCTGCCTGGATCTCTGCCCCTTGCTCGGCAAGACCCGGTTCAGCTAAGGCAGGATCAGCCAGTTCTTTTTTTATCAGATAGCAAAAGCGATCCGGATTTGCTTCCGATTCAGAGGAAGCTGAGAGGGGGTGATCCTCCTTTGAATTCCCACCTGGGACTTCCGGGGCAGTAAGCTCCTCTTCTTCCTCCCCTGCTGAAAGGGAATTATCTTCCTTTTCTTCGGGGGGAGGATTCTCTTCCGGAGCCTGGGTAAGCTGAGCCTGAGCTCTATCCCTTTGGCTGCTGACCGTACAGCTAGCCTCAAGATCCCCGGCCTGGGTTCGCGCAACAATAGTAGCCGTACCCGGGCCTACCATGGTAACCAGGCCGTGCTTGTCAACGGTAGCTACCCTGGTATCGCTGGAAGTCCAGCTTACGCTTTTATCTATGGCATTATCTGGCCCGACGTCAGCATACAATTCGAAACTGCCCCCAACTATAAGTTCCAGATGTTCCCGATCCAGGGTTATAGTGCTAGGCACTCCAGGAGGCAGATTTTGCCCTAATGATTCCTGGGTACCTATTTTATAGCTAAAGGTAATCACCTCACTATCTTCTTTGCCCGGACCGATAACAATGGCTTTGATAATCAGGTCCTGATTAATCTCGATAGGTTTATTAATACTGTCCAAATTATCTGGCCTTTGACTCCACCAGCGTTTTGCACTCCAATTAAATATGGGGCTTTCTATAGTAGGAGTACTGCCATCAGTGGTGTAGTAGACTTTATCAGTGTCATTACCCTTGCTGCTCAATTCCAGCAGGGTTCCAGCCGCTACCTCGTTGCTGTTAATGCTGGCCCTAGGTTTATCCCATTTTTCCGGTTCATCCATCAGCACTTCAATCTTGTTCACATGTTTTAAAAATAAGGTATTAGTCTGCTCAGTCACTGCCCTTTGACCAAAAATGAGCAGCAAGGCATTCATATCATTCATTTCCTCCGGATCAGTACTGCTCTCAGCACTTTCCCAGGCCAGAATAGCATCCACCTCTTCCCTGTCGGCAGAAGAACCAACAACACTGCCATCGCTACCAGTGTCTTCCATTAAATGGGGAAAATAGTAGCGCTTATCCTTTAGTAATTCTTTAACAGTTAAGCTTACTTCATAGCCATCATAGGAATAAAACTTTATCAGTTTGGCTTCTTCCTTGATGCCGGCTAAAGCCAGCACTTGCTTCAGCCTAAAACCCTGGCCTACATAAAATCGCTTGCTGGGCCAGGTGTTAATAGTACTATAAACCCGCTCATATACTTCCAGGTCCTGTAGTTGCTCTATAGTAAAATCCATAGGATTGGCTACCCCATCACCGGTAATTTCCAAAGTATATAGGCTATCAGCCCGGCTGTAAGCTGCGGTACTCAAATTGAATACGGTGAGGCTCAAGAGCCCAGCCATTATCAGTATCCAAATCCTGCCTCGACCATTATTGCCTCTAAATAAACCAACTAATATTCTCACCTCATCCCCCCGTTTTGTTGAAGGTTTTCCGGCCTTCTGCCCCTCTCACCCCGCCCGTGAGGCTCGCCCTTTTCGTCGCAAGGCTTCGCAGAGTAATGCAACCTTAATTGTGGAGCAATGCGTAACATCAGTAGTGCCCGAAGGGTGCAACATTAATTGTGGAGCAATGCGTAACATCAGTAGTGCCCGAAGGGTGCAACATTAATTGTGGAGCAATGCGTAACATCAGTATAATAATTCTTCCGCTAGTTTTAAGGTATTAACAATAACAGTTACCGCTTCCGCCCGGCTGGCTATACCTTGCGGCCTTATACTGTGATCGGGATATCCGTTTATTATTTCATGCCCCACTAAATTTTCCAGGGCCTCCCTAGCCCAGGTGGAAATCTGTTCCTGGTCGCTAAACGGCATCTTAGCGGTCAGCTCCGGAACTTGACTGGCATTAAAGATCATTACCGCCATCTGTTCCCGGGTAATCAGATCATCGGGTCCAAAGCTGTTTTCATTATAACCACTGGCTACGCCGTTGCCTACGGCAGTGGCAATATGCTCTTTCGCCCAGTGATTTTCGGTATCAGCGAAACTTTGCCCCTCCTTACGGTCCAGGTCAAAAGCCTTCACCAGGATAGTGATAAATTCAGCCCGATTAATGGCCTGATCAGGTTTAAAGCTGCCATCAGGATATCCGCCAATGGCCTTGGTGCCTAGCAAGTGCTTTATATTTTCTTCAGCCCAGTGACCGATAATATCACTCAGCTCGGTTCCCAGGGTCTCCCGGGCCATAACTGCAAATATGCTAAAGTGGTCTATCTGTACCGTTATGGTGGAGCCCTTTACGGTTCCCCCCAGATTTATCCATTGATCTGAACCCTCATCGTAATAGAAAATGCTGGGAGTATGGCCTTCCTTAAGCTGGGCAGGATCAAATTTCAAGGTCAGGCTTACTCTATCCTCAAAGCTGTAGCTGCTTTTTCCATCCACCTGCAATTCAAAGACAGAGCTCAGCAATCTAAAGCTCCCGGGTACAGCCGGAGGTGAACCCACCTTCTTTATGCTTACTTCCACCTCAAGGCTCCCGGTCAGAGCATTAGCTGGTATCTCCAACTTGGCTTCATTGCCCAGGCTTATTGTATTGTCCTTACTTGGTTCAACTTTCCCTGTGGTATTGCTAGGAGTCGGCTTCACCTTATAAGTAAAGGTAGCCACTTTGCTGTCTTTCTTCCCCGGACCAATTGTTATAGCTTTTATGGTGGTATCTTTAGTAATCTCTATCGGATGGTTAATGTACTCCAGTTCATTTTTTCGTTGATTCCACCAGCGACTGGCTACCCAGTTATATATGGGGCTATCTAGGGTAGGAGTGCTACCATCGGTTGTGTAATGTATCTTGTCATCATCCATGTTATTATTGCTCAATTCAACCAAGGTGCCTGCTTCCACTTCCCCACTGCCGGGATCAGCCTCAGGACTGTCCCAGGTGCTGGGGGAACTGCTTAACACTTCTATTTGGTACACGTTTTTTACAAAAAGATTTCCCACCTGTTCAGTAACTGCCCGCTGACCCATCATAAATAAAGGGGAATTCAGATCATCCATATACGAAGGATTATCGCTACCTTCAGCACTTAGCAGAGCAATCATAGGCTCTACCGGCCTTTTTCCCGCCGAGGAACCTGGAACATGACCATCCCCATCAGCTCCCCCTTCTTTAAACCTGGGGAAGCAATAACGCTTATCCTGCAAAAGTTCGTTAAGGGTTAAAGTGGCCGTATAGCCGTCATTTGAAGTGATCTTTATTAGCTTGGCGCTGGACTTCTTGCCCGCCAGGTCCAACAAAGTGCTGAGTTTAACCCCTTTTCCCACATACCATCTTTTAGTAGGCCAGGTATTGATTACACTATAAACCTCCTGGTATTGGTCCAGCTTTTCCAGCTGAGTGAGGGTAAAGGTTTTTTTACTGCTCACCCCATCCCCACTTATGGTCAGTATAATGTCTTCTTCCTCTGGGGGATTAGTATTTCCCCCACCGCTGGCCTTTACTTTAAAGTTAAGTTTAATCGGGGCCAGAAGGCAATCGGAGTCCAATACTATGGTGTAAACCCCGATTCCCGCACTGCTGCTCAGGGTATAGCTGCTGCTAAAGCTCCCCTCCGTCACCGTTATTAGGCTGGGCCCGTAAACAGTCACCCCGTCTGGATCAATTATCTTCAGATTAAGGTCGGATAGGCCTTCAGCAGTCCCATTTATAGATAAGTGCTGCCCTTGAGTAAACTCCTGATCCCTGGCCGGGGTCTGGAGCAGCACCTGGGCGATAATGCTTTGCTGTACTACAGCCTCAGCATACCCGGAGGCTAAAACTGCAATCCGATAATCCCCGGCTTGGCCAAACACCTGGGCCTCTATCCTGATTGCTCCTGCTTCCACCGTGTATTGCCCGGCAATGGATTGGCCATCGACCTGGATATCATTAATAGCTGTCCGCCAGTCCGGGTCATCCACAAAGCTAATCTCTATTTGCTGTCCTACCTCATTTTCGCTGCTGTTGGCAATCAGCCCTGGCGGCTCAAAACCTTGGATATTTTGCTCAAGGCGGGCTTCAGCATATCCAGAGGCTAAAACTGCAATCTGATAATTCCCGATTTGGCTAAACACCTGAGCTTCTATCCTGATTATTCCTGCTTCAACCGTGTATTGCCCGGCAATGGATTGGCCCTGGACCTGGACGTCCTGAATAACTGCCCTCCAGTCCGGATCATCCACAAAGCTAATCTCTATATCCTGCCCCACTCGGTTTGTGCTACTGTCTTTAGTTAATAGTGGGGGTTGGGGCACCGAATATTCAACGGTCACTATTTCGCTGGCTACTTTGCCAAACCCCATGGCTACAGCCTTTACTGTCATATTATCCTTTATTTCGATGGGGTGGTTGATGGCTGTCAAATCATCAGGTCGTGAGTTCCACCAGCGTTTTTTAATCCAGTTATATATAGGGCTATCATAGCCAGGATCACTGCCGTCCAGGGTGTAGTATATGTTATCCCCGTCCATATCCGGGGTACTCAGTTCAAGCAGGGTGCCTACTGCAACCTCTCCCCCGGGGAGGTTAAAACAGGGTTTCTCCCACCGGACCGGTTGGGCAGTGGATACCTCAATAGAATTAACATTTTTAACAAAGACCTGGTTGGTCTGTTCGCTTACCCAGCGTTGCCCCATAACCAGCAGGGGGGCGTCCTTATCATTCATATGGGCAAAATCACTGCTTTCCGCACTCTGCAGGGCAATGATGGTGGGTACCGGCCTAGGATCTTCAGCTGATCCTGCTATGTAGCCAAAATACTCATGGTTTTCCAGCAAACCGGGATAAAAGTAGCGGGTATCCCGCAGCAGTTCCTGAACCGTAAAGCTGATGCTAAAGCCATCACTGCTCGTCACCTTGATTATCTTGGCCTCATCTTTGATTCCTGCCGCCTGCAAAAGCTCATCTAACCTAACCCCCTGGTCTACATGCATTTTCTTGGTCGGCCAAGTATTAATTGTACTAAACTGGTATTGGGCCTGATCCATGGCTGATAAGTCGGCTTCACTAAAGCTTAGGGGATTGCTAACCCCATCCCCACTTATGCTAAGAGATATGGTGGCCTTAGCCGGCATCACCAAGATCAAGCAGGTCAATACCAGCACCACCAGCCCGGCCATGAGTTGGCCTAGCCTATAAGCTGGGCTGGATTCCTTTACATAGTTCATTTTTTTACACCCCTATCCCCAAATATACTTTTATTAATTACCATTACTGCTATCTTTGCCCCTTTAGCATTATCATCTCTGCTCTTTTGGGAACCTGGATCTTGGTAATGCTCAACCTCAACCCTTCTTTTTGCTATGTCGCCTATCAAGGCTAAGGTATAGCCCTGCGATCACTTTAGCAACTATGGGATATCGACTCATTAACCAGCCGCCCTTAGTGTAAAATGATAGGATTTCTATCCATATCAGTGCTCAATTCATCCACTATGTAAGCCTTGATTACATCCCCGGCCTTAACATTAAAGCCCCCCTGGGCTTGGCTCACCACATCAAAATCGGCCCGGCTAGCATTGATAGCCAACTGTACTCCATTTCTCATATGGGTAAAGACCACGGTCTCATCACCTGGATGAGGAACTACTGAGGTAAGATTGGTGGTAAAATACCTGAACCCATTCACATTGGTATTTACCGTCATCGTGTTTATTCCATCTGCATTAGTACTAATCTGGTAGGCTTCATCCCTTTCCGGAGCTAATAGATAGCGGGGGGAATCCTGGGGACCTTTATCAATGGTATAAACCTCGATCAATTCACCCCCGGCTTTGGCTGAAGTTAGGCTTAATAGCTCATCCTGGATTGTTATCAGCTGATAATTGCTGCCTGCTTCCTGGCAGGCTACATAAGGCAATCCGGGGCCTAACTGGTAGGTCTTGGATCCTGAATTGCCCATTACATATACTACTCCATGTTCCGCCCTATCAGGTGATATCTCCCCTTGAAAAATGGGATGGGTCCTCATGTATTGGTGTTGGTGACCTACAAATGCCATGTCTACCCCGCCCTCTTCAAAAATCGGAACCCAGTGTTCTCGGATGGAGTCATCGATGGTTTTGAAATCATCAAAGGCCTGATAAGCCGGATGATGGAAAACCACGAATTTCCAGGTCTGTTCGGCGTTTTGTAGATCTCTTTGCAGCCATTCTTTGGCTGCCTGATTGGTGTTATTGCCACTATTTAATATTACAAAATGGGCATTCGCATAATCAAAGGAATAGAACTCTTTTTCCAAGCCCCTTGGTCCATTAAGGGGCAATGAGAAGAAATCCAAATACATTGACCCATCATGATTTCCCAGGGTGGGCATCAGGGGTATTTGGGAAAAGCAAGGGGTTGCAGCAGCCAGAAATTCTCCCCACTCCAGCTCATCGTTGCTTTTATTAGTTAAGTCCCCTCCTTGAAGGGCAAACTTAATCTGGGGGTAGCTCTTTTTAATTGCACCCAGCATATCCCTCCATTCACTATACCCTTCCTGTACATCCCCCAGATATAGGAAAGTGAAAGTATCAGTGTCTTTAGCCGTGCCAAAAGACCGGGGCTCGCTCCAGGCCCCTTCTCGGCCTACCCGATAGACA
The DNA here is from genome assembly GCA_964589135.1 of uncultured Syntrophomonas sp. Lineage (GTDB taxonomy): Bacteria > Bacillota > Syntrophomonadia > Syntrophomonadales > Syntrophomonadaceae > JAAYJK01. The sequence continues at coordinate 2,803 of CAZPSR010000045.1, read as the reverse complement.
TAAGGGGTATCTGCTGTTAAACCTTTAATATTGGCTTGGTAACGACAATTATTACTGTCAAACGGCAATCCCTGAGCCTCAACTATGGAGGCAGTGGAAAAATCGCCGTTAAAGCCTGCAGCCGGCATATATTGCAATTGGCTGGCGGTAGTATCAGAACATAACCAGGTCACTGTCTGAGTACTGCCCGGATCGCCGGTCCAATTGAGTATGATTTGCTCCGGCCCCTGTACTGTAGCCAGAGCTGAGCCAGGACAATTGCTGCCTGTAATCCCGGCCCAAAACAAACAGCATAAAATGCTGAACAAGGCAGCATATTGGCTAATTCCCAGTTTCCTTCCGACCTGCACCAATCTTCCTCCTTCTATTTCCAGTTTTGCTTCTATTCACCATGTTAGCTCACCATAAAATAAACATCAATGAGCAGCAAATAGCCACAGCGACATTAGCTGTCGCTGCCGGCCTGCTGCCATTGGTTCCATCTATCTGCGTATTGCATAATTCACTATAAGATAACAGGTAAAATTGGTACTGTTTATCTTATCCTTATTCTCAGTAGAGCCAGACCGAATAGGAAGGAGAAGAATTCCTTAACTATTCAGCCCGGATCATTACTCAGCTGAGTAAGCTATTGCAATACTATGGGATTAACCTCTGAATCATTGGTCAGTTCATCTACTATATAGGCTTTTATTACATCTCCAGCCTTAACATTGAAGCCTGCCTGAGCACTGGACACCAGGTCAAAATCAGCTCGGGAGGCATTGATGCCTAACTGGACCCCATTCCTCAGATGGGTAAAGACCACGGTTTCATCACCACTGTGAGGTAGTACGGGTTGAACATTGACTGTGAAGTATTTGAACCCGGATATACCGTGGTTAACAGTCATGGTGTTTATTCCATCTGGAGTTAAGTCTGTGGTATAACTTTCCTGATCATCTAACGGTAATAAGGTATAGAGTGGATTTATCCTCAATTTGATACTAACAATCTGAGAGATTGAAGTTGATCCGCTAACAGATGGCCCAACCAAACGTAATGGCCAGTTGTCATCATCTTCAAGTAAAGTTATGCCATTAAGTGAATTGGCTACAATGTATTCATGGTTACGGGTAATATCCTTGCTGTCAATAGTCATTGAATGACCGTCAGCTGCAGTAATTACTACCTGATATCCAGCCTGAGCCAAACTCTCATTAAATGCATTGTTAGAATGCTGGTCTTGATCATCCACAAATCCTACCAGTAACCATAGGGGCATACCTTCCCAGGTTCGGTTTTGGGAATCGGTATAGCTTGCTTTATGATTAGCGCCAAAGGTGCAGGTAAGGGCTGATTCGAAATAGGTTTTGCTTATGTCCTTAACCAACCCACCAATATCCTGACCATCCAGGCTCAGGGCCCAGTCTTCCGATGGTACTGAGTAAACCTTGACTTCGGTAATATACTTGGGAGATAGTCCAGCACAAGAAGGATACATGACATCACCATAATAGTAGTGCCAGTAAGCTTCCGGCAAGGTTTCATGCATATCCCACTGGCCGTATATCTTATCCTCTGGGGTAAAGAACAGTCGCATACCGTCTTTGTAATCGGGTACATACTTCCCGTCAGCATACCAGGCTATTACTGCATCTCCCTGACGTGCAAAGACTGATGGGTCGGGATATATGGTGGAATAGGGCAAGGTGGTTTCCCAGCCATCTTTGGCAACAAATGTGATATCTGTGCCGGTTCCCATGCCATCTACCAGACCAACCAGGTCACTTACCCTGGTACCCATTATTGCATTTTCTATCTTGAAACCCCCGACAGTTTCATTGTCAGCACTCCATATATCATCCGCATTATTGGTTATTCCCTGGTATTTGTACACTGTAGTCCCGTCACCAATTACATCAAATCTCTGCTGCATTTCCAGATAATTTATCGTAACTTCGTCAATTATGGTAACACCGTCTTCACCATACTTGACTATGTGCAGATCTGGAATGATACCGCTTCCGCTCTCAAAGGAGGTCAGCTTGATTTCCGCTATTTCTCCTACGCTTTTACCGGTAAGGGCGCCTTCAGTGTCAGCAACACCAGCACCCACCAGGCGCAGGGGCCAGGAATCGGTAAGCGCTAAACCATTGCACTTGTTGGCAATGATATAGTCGCTGCTCTGATTTATATCCGCACTGTCAAAATCAAAACTATAGCCATCTGAGGCCTTCACTACGACCTTGTAACCGGCTACAGCCTGATTAAAGTCATAAGCATGGGGCTGCCGATCATCCACCCAACCGGCCAAATACCAGAGGGGAATACCGGACCATATTTTGCCATCTACATCAGTCCAGTTTACCAGGTGCCCCGAGTTGGGACAGGCCAGCCCGGCTTCGAATTCAGCCTGGGATATGACATCACTTATCTTGCCGTCCAATACCAGGTTCCAGCTGCCATCGGCTGCGGGAGGAGTCTGCAGTTCAAGGATTTCTATCCGGGCGATGTTACCAACCGCTAACCCTCCGAGTGAGCCATCATCTTTAGTAACACCGTCACCTACCAGACGCAGCGGAGCTGAACCCTCGGCCAGCGGTGCCCCATCGTATATATTAGCTACGATATAATTGTTGCTGTTGGCTAGATCTGAACCGGCGAAAGTCTGGGAGTAAGTACCATCACCATTGGTTACCTTTACGCTGTAATTGGCAGCCAGAGTATCATCGAATGTCCAATGGCTGCCGGATTCAATGTCATCAACCGCACCCAGAAGCACCCACAGAGGCACACCTGACCAAACTTTTCCTTCATTATC
>CAZPSR010000044.1:0-12524 GCA_964589135.1 uncultured Syntrophomonas sp. | reverse complement strand
TAAGGATTTAGATATTAATTTTAATGCCCAAATGGGTCCTTCCCAGATAAGAAAATTCTGTGGGCTGGACCAAAAGGCTCAGGCAGTTTTTAAAAAGGCATTTAATTCCCTGAAAATGAGTGCCAGGACTTATGACCGGATATTAAAGGTAGCCCGATCTATAGCTGATTTGGAGGGCGCAGAACAGATCAGTCTTACTCATTTGTCGGAAGCTTTACGTTATCGAAGTCTGGATCGGAAATACTGGAACAGGTAGAAGTTTGCTTCCATAAATCATCGCTAAGGGTTTATTAAACTTAATTCCCAGCTTTCTTTGATAATCCCAGATGACTATAATATGATTTAGGGATATTCGTCGGGAATTTTCTCCAGGCTTAAAGGTTCGGGTAAGACATTGCTGTTGAAGGAGATCTAGCTAATGCGCTATTTTGCAGACTATCACACCCATACCAGCTTTTCCGGGGATAGTCAGGCCCCAATGGAGTCAATGGTAAAGCGGGCGGTGGAACTGGGATTAAGTGAAATGGTTTTCACCGACCATGTTGATTATGATTATGCTGATCCAGTTTTCGAGACTATTGATTTCGAGCATTATCTAAAAAGTTTCAATTACTGTAAAGATAAGTACCGCAAAGATATTAAGCTTTTAATGGGAGTGGAAATCGGTTATCAACCCCATGTAGAATCCAGAATTGAAGCCTTATTGGCTCAAATTGATTTTGATTTTGTTATCTACTCAACTCATATGGCAGATCACCTGGATTTTTATACTGGGGCCTTTTTTGAGGGAAAAGAAAGAGAACTGGCTTATAACAGGTACTTTGAAAATGTATGGCAGAGCATAAAAAAGACGGATAATTTTAACGTATATGGGCATCTGGATTTTATCGTACGCTATGGCCATTATGACGCTAAAAATCTTTCTTATTATGAACATGCCCCAATAATTGATAGAATACTAAGAGATATTATATATGGGGGTTCTGGTATTGAAATTAACACTTCAGGATTTAGGTATGGTTTGGGACAAATGCACCCCCAGGCAGATATTATAAGACGTTACTATAAGATGGGAGGGGAAATAATAACAGTAGGTTCTGATGCCCATGATCCCAAAGATCTATGCGCTGACTTTAATAGGGCTTATACCTTGCTAAGGGAGATTGGTTTTAAATATATCAATGCCTATGAAGCAAGAAAAGCCCGTTTTGTAAAAATACCTTGAGGGGATTATCTTTCCCTTTTATTATGAGAATTGGCATATAGTAATTTTCATTTATTAAGAGCAGCCCTTGCCTTAACAGATACCTTGGGTACTGGACTTTTACCTGGAGGCCTTAAGCCTTATAATAAGTCTTATAGTAATTCTTTCCGATAGTATTCATAAAATGATCACTTTACAGGAGAATGCCAATGGAACATTATTCGAAAAAGCAGGTCTCATTAACTATTGCTATAGCTTCGTTTTTAGCTCCCTTCATGATTTCTGCCACCAATATCGCTTTGCCTTCCATACAGGCTGAATTTGCTGCCAAAGCGGTAACCCTTAGCTGGGTTGCTACTTCATATCTTCTGTCAACTGCGGTATTTTTGGTACCGGCGGGGAAGATAGCTGACATTTATGGCCGTAAAAAACTGTTTGTGTGGGGAATTATAATATTCAGCCTTGCTTCACTTTTATCTGCTTTTGTACCTAATATACAGTGGCTGATTGGGATGCGGATACTGCAGGGACTGGGTGGGTCCATTGTAATGACAACGGCGGTGGCTATTCTCACTTCCGTATTTCCTCCTCAGGAAAGAGGAAAAGCATTGGGGATAAATGTATCCATGGTCTATATTGGCCTGGCCAGTGGCCCTACCCTGGGTGGACTGTTGACGGCTCACCTGGGCTGGAGAAGTATTTTCTATATGCCAGTTCCCCTGGGAGTAATCATTATTCTACTCACCCTCTATAGTTTGCGAGGGGAGTGGGCTGATGCTAAAGGAGAGAGCCTGGATATCCCGGGCAGCTTGATATACGGGGTGAGCGTTATTCTGGTGACTTATGGCTTAACTTTATTGCCGGCTTTATCCGGTCTGCTTTATATTGTTTTAGGTTTACTGGGGGCGGTTGCTTTTGTGGCCAGTCAGCTTAAGGCCAAGTATCCGGTTTTTAATGTGCGGGTCTTCAAAAACAACCGAGTTTTTGCTTATTCCAATCTGGCAGCCTTGATTAACTATGGAGCAACGGCTGGAGTAACCTTCTTGTTGAGCTTGTATCTGCAATATATTAAAGGAATGCCTCCCCAGACAGCAGGATTGGTGTTAATTGTGCAGCCTATTGTGCAAGCCCTTTTGTCACCTACGGCAGGGAAGCTTTCCGACCGCATTGAGCCGCGCCTGATTTCCTCTCTGGGTATGGGCTGTACTGCCTTAGGCTTATTTCTGATGATTTTCCTGCACTTTGAGACTTCTCTGGCTTATGTGATTCTTGCTTTAATTGTGCTGGGGATAGGATTTGCCCTTTTTGGATCTCCCAACACCAACGCCATTATGAGTTCGGTAAGTCGGCAGTATTATGGTATTGCCTCGGGAGCAGTTTCCACTATGCGTTTGCTGGGGCAGAATTTCAGTATGGCTATGGCTACCCTGTTGATTACCTTAAATCTTGGGGATAGGTCTATTTCTCCATCAACTTATCAGCTATTTCTGAACAGCAGTCAGCTTAGCTTTAGTATCTTTGCCTTGCTCTGCCTCATCGGTATTTATTTTTCCTATTCCCGGGGCCGGCTCCGTGATGAACCTCAAACAAGCCAGGAGCAGACTGAAAGCTAAGATAATAAATTCCCTTACAGTTACTTGGATATAATATTGACAGTGGTCTCAGATGGTTCCGCCTGTTATATTCTTTGGTTTTATGAAGCCTTAATCAGAGGTCTTGCTAGAACATTATATGGAGGTTTTACTATGCTGGATATTTTATTTAAACGCAGGAGTATCCGTAAATACCAGGGAAAACCCATCGAATCGGAAAAAATTAAGGAATTGGTCACCGCCCTTTTGCTCTCCCCTTCGTCCAGAAATATTAAACCCTGGGAGTTTATAGTGGTAGATGATAAAGAATTGCTGGAGCAACTGGCAACTAGCAAAAGCAGCAGTGCTGCTTTTCTTAAGCAAGCTGCATTGGGGATAGTTATTATCGCTGATGCTGCAAAAAGTGATGTATGGGTGGAAGATTGCTCTATTGCATCCATTATCCTGCAGCTTACTGCAGAGTCTATCGGTTTGGCTTCCTGCTGGATTCAGATTCGTCAGCGATGGCATGATTCCAGCCAGACTGCAGGAGATTATATCAAAAATATATTAAACATACCAGAGCCATATCAGGTTGAGTCTATTATTGCTATTGGATATCCGGGTGAAAATAAAGCTCCTCATAATGAGGCCGAACTTCCATATGATAAGGTCTATTTCAATGCTTTTGGGCGATTTACCAAATAAGCTGGGCCTGGTCGGTATTTCAGCTCTTTTTTATGGCAAAATCCGATTGCCCCTTCAGGAACCATCCCCAGGGTCAATCAGGAGCCAAATCTGATTTTATAGGTTTGCACGCAGACTATGGCAAAAATAATGACCAGACCGATCCACCATATCTTCCAAATGATACCAATAGCTTTTCTGCGCCGGGCTCGTTTTTCGTCCAATTCCAGGGCTAGATCCTGATCAATTTCCAGTTGTTGTTTTTTTTCCAGTTTTCTTTGCTTTTTAGTTTTTCTGGGTTCCTTCATAATAATCACCTCTCTTAATAAACTAATGATTTCTTCAAATACCTCTTGTTTTCACAGTGGTTTTAATTTGTTCGCAGACAGCATATCTCTTGATTATTGCCTCTTTTGCTAATGCTGGATGACGGTAAGTGGCCCAACTTAGGGCCAAGTAGTGGTTATAGCCATAAGGAATGCAGCTCTCCCATATACTACTATTCTTTCCCAAACCTTGATTTCCTTTATATAGTCGGGTACATCAATAATGTTTGATAATCAAGCCGGTTTTATGTAAAAATTGCCGGGAAAAGCCTTCCCCAAATTATTTGTTGGTATAATTAACTCTTTTCTTTGGCATTATAAGATTGTCGGAAAAACATAATATTATCGAAAAAGGAAAGGGGTTTTTATATGAGTGGAAGCTGGATAGGAACAATTGTCCGCTTCGTGGTGTCAGCGATAGTATTAATGTTGGTAGCCTACCTGATTCCGGGCATAAGGGTATCAGGCTTTTTAGGGGCTCTCATAGCCGCCTTAGTTATTGCTGGTATTGGTTACCTAATAGAAATGGCATTTGGGGATCGGATTTCCCCGCGGTCCCGTGGAATTGTAGGTTTTGTTACCGCTGCAGTAGTAATCTATCTGGCCCAGTTTATCATTCCCAATTATCTGTCCGTATCTTTGCTGGGAAGCCTTTTAGCGGCGCTGGTGATAGGCCTGATAGACGCTTTTGTGCCCACTGAGCTTAGGTAAGCACAAAACCTGATGGCTTGAGATATGTACTGCCCCAAAAATAAAGAATAGGTCCATATAAGAAATCGCTCTCATTTCTTTATGGACCTTTTCTCATCTTATCTTGATTCTCCTGGGAAAAGTTTTATTTTCCGCTTTGGATCTATAAACACCCTCGTCAGAATTCCCAGGGCAACTCCTATGCCGGTCCTGGATTTCATCCAGGGCCTCACGACGAAGCCGGGCCTAAAAATAACCTTGATATAGGCACCTTTTCAATCCTAAACCTTATTTAGTTTATACCGAATCCTGGTCATTAGTATTTGGCACAATAATAGGGGAGTAATCAGGTCAAAATGAATCCAGCCCCTCATAGGAAAAGGTATAAAGGGGTAGGCAGATGCTCGAGGATATAAAATTGACATTGCTAATATGGACAAATACCAGTAAAATATATAGCGAAAACAGTAGGGAGTGATTATAGTTAGATAAGGAGATATTCTTATGTTTGGATTTATTGGTAATATTGGACCTTGGGAATTAATATTAATCTTATTAGTTGCCCTGATTGTGGTGGGCCCAGGCAAGTTGCCGGAAGTTGCCAAAGGCCTGGGAAAAGCTACCCGAGAGTTTAAAAAGGCCACCAGCGGGGTTCAAAAAGAGATTAATGAAGTGATGAAATTTGATGAACCAAGCCCTGCCAAAAAGGAATACGAAACATTAAAGAATGTCAGCCAGGATACTGCCCAGCTCCAGGTAGAGCCCGGAGCCGGGGAAATAAAGAAAGAAGCCCAGGATGGCAAGCAAGCATAAATAGCCTTCCTAGGGGCTAAATAGGCCAATAGATGATATGGTTGAATGCTCTTATCCAGAGAGGTGGAGGGAAAGGCCCGATGAAGCCCGGCAACCGCCGATTAAGGTAAGGTGCCAATTCCTTCAGGATGATCCTGAAAGATGAGAGAGGGCCAAGAATTGAACCCTCAAATATGAGGGTTTTTGCTTATTGTAAATATTTACCGGCTGTAGAACAGGAGGTAGGGAATGATTAAAGATATTACCACAAGGTTGCAAGATGGAATTCTGATACTTGATGGAGCAATGGGAACCATGTTGCAGAATCAAGGTATGCAGCCCGGTGAATGTCCAGAGTGGTTTGGCATCAACAATCCAGGTATATTGGAAGAAATACATTATCAGTATGTACAGGCAGGGGCCGATATTATTCAGACTAATACCTTCGGGGCCAACCGCTGTAAGCTGGAAGAATTCGGCCTGGCTGAGCAAGTGCAGGAAATAAATGCCCAAGCAGTACGAATTGCCCGGCAAGCAGCCAGGGGTAAGGCTCTGGTAGCTGCTTCTATTGGACCTACCGGCAAACTGCTCTATCCCATGGGGGAGGTTGACTTTGATTATCTTTTCCAGGCTTTTGGCGAGCAGGCAGCAGCCTGCGAAAAAGCCGGAGCCCAGCTTATTTCTATAGAAACCATGAGCGATATAGGGGAGATGAGGGCAGCCCTAATTGCTGCCAGGCAAAATACCCGCTTGCCCATTATAGCTCATATGACTTTTGAAAACGGCGGACGGACTATGATGGGAACCGATCCTCTTACCGCTCTAATCATCCTGGAGGCTTTGCAGCCTTTGGCTATGGGAGCCAATTGTTCGGGAGGAGCTAGAGAACTCTTACCGATTATCCAGACCATGGGCCGTTATTCCAGGCTATTTCTGTCGGTAGAACCCAATGCCGGTTTGCCCCAATTAATTAACGGCCAGACCATTTTTCCTGATGCCCCGGAAGAAATGGCAGAGTATGCCCTTAAACTCCGGGAGGCTGGAGCCAATATCATAGGAGGCTGTTGCGGAACTACCCCAGCCCACATTCAGGCTATGGCCCGAGCCCTTAAAGGAATTCTACCCTTAAAGAGAAGTAAGGAAGGCTTAAGGGGTCTGGCTTCCCGCAGCCGTTGCACTTTAATAGGAGAAGATTACCCCTTGGCTTTTATTGGGGAACGCATTAATCCCACCGCCAGGAAGAAAATGGCTCAGGATATTAAAGAAGGCAGTATGCAAATGGTGGTTGAAGAAGCCCGGAAACAGTTCCAGAGTGGGGCTCCTATCCTGGATGTAAACATGGGGGTGCCTGGGATTGATGAGGCAGCGGCCATGAAAAAGGCTGTCATCCAGGTACAGGCAGCAGTTGATGCTCCCATATCCATTGATTCGGTCAACTCGGAAGCAGTGGAAAACGGCTTAAAAAACTTTGTGGGCCGGGCTTTAATCAATTCCACCAGTGGGGAAGAAAAAAAGCTGAACTTGGTACTGCCTCTGGCCAAAAAATATGGAGCAGCGGTCTTAGGACTTTGTTTGGATGAAAATGGCATCCCCCAGACTGCCCAAGGTCGATTGGAAATCGCCCGCCGCATCTATAAGCGGGCTCATGAATACGGTTTGCGGGATGAGGATATATATATTGACTGCCTGGTCAAGACTGCCAGTGCTGAACAGGGGCAAGTAATGGAAACCCTGAGAGCCGTGCAATTGGTGAAAAAAGAACTTCCGGTAAGTACCGTATTGGGCATAAGTAATGTATCCCATGGTCTGCCGGCCCGGGAGCTTTTAACCTCGGCTTACCTGGCTATGGCCTGGTCGGCTGGACTGGATTTGCCCATAATGAATCCCTTTGATGAAAAAGTAATGGATATTACCCGAGCTGCAGCGGTATTATTAAACCGCGACCAAAATTGCAGCAGGTATATTGAAAAATATAAGGATTATAAATCAGGAGGTATCAGTGATACCGGGCTGCCCAGACACCCGGTATGTTCGATGTGCAACATACCGGAACTGATTAGCCGGGAAACTGCTGCCATGGAGCCAGATACTGACCGGGTTGAAGTTCAGCCTCTCCAGTCCGGGGTAGGCCCCCTTTTAACCCAGGCAATTCTCAATGGGGATCAAGATAAGATTGAACCCCTGCTGGAGCAGGCCTTAAAAGAGGAAAAAATAGATCCTTTGCAAGTGATTAACCAGTATCTTATTCCTGGAATTGAAGAAGCCGGGCAATTATATGATAAAAAGAAATATTTTTTACCTCAGTTAATGATGGCTGCTGAAACCATGAAAAAAGCCTTTGCTTTGGTTAAACCCTATTTGCAGGAGGATGAAGGGAAAAGCAGTGGGGTTATTGTAATGGCTACGGTGGAAGGAGACATACATGACATAGGAAAAAATATTGTATGTGTATTACTGGAAAACTATGGATTCAAGGTAGTGGATCTGGGTAAAGATGTAAAGGCAGCTGATATTCTACAGGCGGCAACAGAACAAGATGCGGATATCATCGGATTAAGTGCTTTAATGACCACCACTATGCCTAGAATGCAGGAAGTTATTGAGGGAGTTAAGGCTCGGGGCCTCAATTGCCGGGTGATGGTAGGAGGAGCAGTTTTAAATCAGGATTATGCTGATGGTATTGGTGCTGACGGTTATGGCAAGGATGCCCGCCAAGGGGTATTGCTGGCCCAGAGTTTATTAAGACTGTATTAATCTTGGGCACTAGAGCCAATCAGGCAGCGGCCTAAGCATATAATAAAGAGTATTTACATGAAAAGAGTCAGGGGGAATATAATGTCGTACACTAAAACTTATGAAGAGATAAATGAGAAGATAAAAAAAGGCGAAGCGGTAGTAGTAACCGCTGAAGAAGTAATAGATATAGTGGCAGAAAAGGGCTATACCCAAGCTGCCCGGGAAATTGATGTAGTGACAACCGGCACCTTTGGGCCTATGTGCTCTTCGGGAGCATTTATTAACTTTGGCCATTCCAATCCTCGGATAAAAATGAAGAAAGTATGGCTGAATGGAGTTGAAGCATATACTGGTATTGCGGCAGTTGATGCTTACCTGGGAGCCGGACAGCTGCCTGAATCAGATCCTGAGAACAAGGTATATCCGGGCCGATTTAGCTATGGTGGTGGACATGTAATACAGGATCTGGTAGCTGGGAAAGAAATCAGATTGGAGGCAATGGCTTATGGTACTGACTGTTATCCCAACCGTAAGCTGGAGACTATAATCACCCTAGAAGATCTTAATGAGGCCTTTATGTTTAACCCGCGCAATGCCTATCAAAATTATAATTGTGCGGTTAACCTGGGGGATCGTCCCTTGTATACCTATATGGGTATTTTGCGGCCCCGCTTGGGAAATGCGGCTTATTCCACCTCTGGGCAGTTGAGTCCTTTGTTGAATGACCCCCATTACAAGACTATTGGGATTGGTACCCGGATATTCCTGGGTGGTGGTATAGGTTATGTAGCCTGGAATGGAACCCAGCATCATCCCAACGTACTCAGAGGCCAAAATGGGGTGCCCCAGACCCCAGCCGGTACCCTTTCAGTTATTGGCGATCTTAAGCAAATGGATCCCAACTGGCTGGTAGGTTTGAGCTATATCGGCTATGGGGCTACTATGGCCGTAGGCATAGGAATACCCATACCAATTTTGGATGAAGAAATTCTGTATTATACAGCGGTAAAAGATGAGGATATATACTGCCCCATAGTAGACTTTTTTGAAGGTTATCCCTATAAAAAGGATATAGATTTGGGCTTGGCCAACTTTAAGGAACTTAAAAGTGGCCGGATTACTATCAATGGAAAACAGGTAGTTACCACCCCCCAATCCAGTTATCCAAGGGCCAAGAAAATTGCCCAGATCTTAAAAGACTGGATTTTCGCCGGAAAATTTGAAATAAGCCAACCGGTACAAACGCTGCCTGGAGCAGATGCTAATATCGAATTTAAATCCATACCCGATAGACGCCCGGTGAATGGGGTATTCTTCAATTCCAGGATGGGAGGTAAATAAAGGTGAAGAATAGAATTGTATTATATTTTTCCGCAGCCCAATCAGAACAGCCTATAATATACCGGTTGGTTAAAGAATATGATCTGATAGTAAATATTTTAAAAGCCAATATTAATCCGCAAAAGGAAGGATTAATGGTTATGGAACTGACTGGAGAAAAGGAAAATTATGAGTCTGGAATTAACTATTTGAGTGGCTTGGGGGTATCCTGTGAACCCTTAAGCGAGACTGTGATGTGGGATGAAGACCTTTGTATTCAATGCGGAGCCTGCGCCTCTTTCTGCCCGACCGAAGCCCTGTTTATGAATCGGGAGAGTATGGAGGTATCATTTGATAACTCCCAATGCGTAGTTTGTGGAATGTGTCTAGACTGCTGCCCCACCCGGGCTATAATCCTTCATTTTGATGTTCGGGAGGCGGTATAGGCTTTTAGTATGAACAAGCATGATGAGTATGAATACCTTAACCGAGATTACCGCTCCTGGCATGGGGGAGCCAACCTCAAGTATTACAAAATAAGTATCCGAGAAAGTGACTTGGCTATTGGAGTTGATCAGACTAGTTATACTGATAGCCTGGTATCCTGGTCTTATCAGACCCTTTTGCGCTTAAGAAGGGATTTGGAGGAATATATAAAAAGACAGCCAGCATTTCTGACTTCTCTGGTCCCAATTAACCTTTTGGCTGGAGCGCCAGAAATTGCGCAGCAGATGGAGTTGGCCGCCCGGGCCGCCGGGGTAGGGCCAATGGCTGCGGTGGCTGGTGCCATTGCCCAGATCTTGGGGGAGCAACTGCTGACCAATTGTCGGGAAGTGATAGTGGAAAACGGCGGCGATATATTCCTCAGCTCAGAGTCGGACCGGATCATTGCAGTTTTTGCTGGCCCCTCGAAATTTACCTATAAGATCGGGATAAAGATTGCAGCTGAGGAGACTCCCCTGGGAATCTGTACTTCCTCCGGCACGGTTGGCCCCAGTTTGAGTTTGGGTCGGGCTGATGCGGTAGTCATCAAGGGCTATCCAACTGCTCTCAGCGATGCGGTGGCTACCGCTGCCGCTAACCAGGTTCAGAGCTCCGATGATCTAATGAAAGCAATAGAGACAGCCCAAGAGATAAGGGGTATATCTGGAATACTGGCCATAAAAGAGGATACTATGGCGGCCTGGGGTAAACTAGAGGTAGTACCCATAAACAGGAGGTAATAAGGATGAAAGTGGTTAATAATATTTTAGAGCTGATTGGGGAAACTCCCGTTATAAAACTGAACCCCGCCCATAACACCGGGGGAGCTGATGTTTATTTGAAGCTGGAGGGCTTTAACCCCGGGGGCAGCATTAAGGATCGTCCAGGGCTGTACATGATTGAGCAAGCGGAGCAGGAAGGTAAGCTCAAGCCAGACTCCATTATTCTGGAAGCTACCAGCGGCAATACCGGTATTGGCTTGGCTATGGCTGCGGCTATAAAATCTTATCCCCTGCTAATCGTGATGCCGGAGAACATGAGTGAAGAACGCAAAAAAATTTTACGGGCTTATGGAGTTGAACTGGTGCTGACTCCGGCTGAGGAGGGAGTTCCGGGAGCAGTTAGAAAAGCTGAACAGATGGCCCAGGAGGACAGCAGATACTATCCCATAAAGCAATTTGAGAATCCAGCCAATGCTGAAAGTCACCAAGTATCAACCGGCCTGGAAATCTATCAACAGATGGAAGGAAAACTTGATGCCCTGGTTTGTGGGGTAGGGAGTGGGGGCACTATTAGCGGAATTGCTAAAACCCTGAAAGATAAGATACCAGGAGTTCAGATAGTGGCGGTTGAGCCGGCTGAGTCGCCGGTTTTGAGTGGTGGTAAGGCTGGACCTCACAAAATTCAAGGAATTGGGGCAGGATTTGTCCCTTTAGTGTTGAATTTAGAACTAATTGACAATATTTTACCGGTAGAGAGTGACCTGGCCATACAAACCTGCCGGGAGCTGGCCGCCAAGGATGCCGTTTTGGTAGGAATATCTTCGGGAGCAGCTGTCTATGCTGCCTTGCACATTGCCAGACAAAAGGGTAAAGGGGCTAAAGTTATGGCTATTGCAGCGGATGGGGCAGATAAATACATGTCAACCGAATTGTTTGATTAAGGAGGATAATGAGATGAACGCTGAGGCTAAAGTCAATTATCTGGTTGACTGGCTCCGGCAGAAAGTAAGGGAAGCCGGCTCATCTGGTGCCGTTCTTGGTTTAAGCGGAGGAGTTGATTCAGCGGTGGCAGCAGTTATTGTGGGTCAAGCTTTTGCCGATAACTGCATGGCCCTTATTTTACCCTGTGAGAGCCCAGTTTCAGAATTGCTGCACGGGCAAATGCTGGCCGAGGAATTCGCCATACCTTACCGCATCGTGGATTTAGACAATGCATACCAGCTTTTGGTGACCCATTTCGAATCTTTTATTCGGCTGGAGGGAGAAAAGGGCCGTATGCTCAGGGCTAATTTGAAGCCTCGCTTACGGATGATTGCCCTGTACTATTCTGCCCAAGCCCGAAACTATTTGGTGGTGGGTACCAGCAACAAGAGTGAAATCTCTACAGGCTATAGTACCAAGCATGGAGACAGTGCCGTAGACCTGCAATTATTAGGGGATTTGACTAAAACTGAAGTTTACGAAATTGCCCGATATTTGCAGATACCCCAGGTAATAATTGATAAAGCTCCATCGGGAGGACTGTGGGAGGGTCAGACCGATGAAAAGGAAATGGGATTCACCTACCAGGAACTGGATAGTTACCTGGAGGGAGAGCGTGCTGGAAACCCAGCCCTGGAGCGAATCGAAGCTATGATCAGGGCTAGCGAACATAAGCGAAGACTACCGCCCATAGCCCATATACCCAGGTCCAAAACCTTTGAATAAAAACAGCGGAGGGATAGCAGGTGGAAGCTAGGCAGCGAAGAGTTACAATAAGGATTTTTATTTTCCTATTGGTCTTTATATATATAGGTTATTCGGCTTATGCCTTGCTGCCACCCTTTGACTTCGGGGTAATCATGCTGTTCTTTGCCATCTTTCTTACCTGGACCTTATTATCAGAGACCATGGTATACCAAGCTCCAGACGTATATGTTATTGAAGATGAGGACCATCATACCTTTCTCTGGCTGCAATTATCCTTTTTTCTGGCCCTTTTATATTCAGCCAT
>CAZPSR010000043.1:10895-12556 GCA_964589135.1 uncultured Syntrophomonas sp. | reverse complement strand
AGTTCACTTTTGCTTGTTCATGGAAAAATGTATCCTGCAATAAATCACGGATGCATTTTCATCTGGGAATAAAAATTCAGCTTGTGTATCTATATAACCAGAATACTAAATATTACAAGTAAACTTTATATTAGCTTCATTAAGACCTTTTCTGATTGGAATTCCATTCTTTTCAATATATGAAGTTACAGGATGGGGTTGCAGGAGAAACCTACGAATATAAGGAGATGTATCCTGATTTCGTAAAAGAAGCTGAAGCGGAAGGAAACAAAGCTGCCTTGAGGTCCTTTACCTTTGCGATGAAAGCGGAAGAGGTTCATGCTGGGCTTTATCAGGATGCCCTAGAGAATCTTAATCAGATTGAAGAAGTTTTCTACTATCTCTGCCCGATCTGCGGAAATATAGAGAAATATCAACCTGAAAAATGCAGTATTTGCGGGGTTCCAGGTGCGAAATTCATTAAATACTAAAGCAATTATCGAGGTAAATAAATACCCGACTGGATAAATGTTAGGAACTTGGCCCCGAGAGGAAAAGTATTATCCTCAAGGGGCTGAGTGAAATAGAAGAAGAAATAAATATATTGATGAAATATTCTGCCCGACAATACCCTTGTTTTTATTTATCAGATGGGGCAAAATACATAACAGAAAGGATGTAATAATATGGATCCTAATATTTTCCGCAAACTCACTTATGGTTTGTTTATTATCAGTTCTACCATGGATGGCAGAATCAACGGGCAGGTGGCTAATACGGCTTTTCAGATCACTGCCGAACCCGCCATGGTGGCCATCGGCATCAACAAGAACAATCTCACCCATCAATTTATAAAGAGCAGCGGGGTGTTCACTATCTCCATCCTGCCCCAATCGGTGCCTTTGGATCTGATCGGACATTTCGGATTTAAGTCGGGACGCAACGTTGATAAATTTGCCACCGTTCCGTTCCAACTGGGGGAGACCGGAGCCCCATATCTGGTAGAGAACAGCATCGGCTATCTGGAGGCGCAGGTAGTTGCCCAGATGGATGCCGAAACCCATACGGTGTTTCTGGGCAAAGTGATCAACTCAGCGGTGCTCAGTGAGGAAGAACCCATGACCTACGCATATTATCATCTTCTCAAGCGAGGCGGAGCCAAGCCTGCAGAACCTGCTCAGCCGCCGATAGCAGAGAAAAAGGCAGATGCCCCGGTAGTCGATCCTGGTACACAGAAGTACGAATGCTCAGTGTGCGGATACATTTATGATCCCGAGGTTGGAGACCCTGATTCCGGCATTGCCCCGGGCACCGCTTTTAAAGATATCCCTGAGGATTGGGTGTGCCCAGTCTGCGGGGTGAGCAAAGACCAATTTGAACCCGTTTAATTTTCGGCTGCCAGCAGCGTTTATTTGAGGACAAATACTATTATTGGGAGTTGATTAGATGAAAAAACAAATAAAAAGCAATGTTTTCTGGGTTGGGAAAGTAGACTGGGAACTAGAGACTTTTCATGGCGAAGAATTGACAACTCACCATGGCTCCACCTACAATTCCTATTTAATCCAGGAAGAGAAAACCGTTCTCATCGATACGGTCTGGAAACCATTTGCCAGCGAGTTTGTGAATAATTTAGCCAGTGAGGTCGACCTTAAACAAATCGATTACATCGTCGCCAATCA
>CAZPSR010000043.1:0-10795 GCA_964589135.1 uncultured Syntrophomonas sp. | reverse complement strand
GTGGGCCGACAATTACCAGGAAAACCAGATAACGATTGTGTACGATACCATGTGGAATGGAACCAGGACACTGGCTGAAAACATTGCCCGAGGGATTCAGCTAGCCGATCCAGATGTCATTGTAAAGGTTTTCAACCTGCCCAAAAGTGATCAGAACGATGTTATTACCGAGGTGTTCAAGTCAAAGGCGGTGGTGGTAGGCTCTCCGACCATTAACAATGGCATTCTGCACACAGTGGCCGGTTTTGCCCATTTAATGAAGGAAATGAAGTTCAAGAACAAGAAAGCCGCCGCATTCGGTTGTTACGGCTGGAGCGGTGAGTCGGTCAAGATCCTGAACGAACTCCTGCACGATGCAGGCTTTGAAGTTATCGCTGAAGGTTACCGGACCCTATGGAATCCCGATCAGGACAAACAGCAAGAGGCGGTTGAATTCGGGAAGAAAATTGCCCGGGGTTAATAATTTTAGGATATTTGACAACATACGGCAGACCATGCACAAAAAGGCAGATAGCAAGAATGTATGAGATTGTTTGCCTTCCAATAGCCAAACAGGATTTTATATTACCAATTACCAAATTGCCGCAAGCGATTCCTCTGAAAGTAAACCAATGCCGCTATTTTCCAGCAATGCTGGTTAATCCCTCTAACCCAGGATAATCTAAAATGTACCCATAGGGTTGGACACAAATTTTAGAAATTAAGATAAAATGAAGTCATGGTTAATAAAAAATGGCGTTTGGTTTGGCTCTTACAGTTACGTGCAGCATTTTTAATAATGAAAGCAAGGGACGTGAAATATCTTGAGGAAAAGCTTTGATTATTTTGTAGCAAAAATTCCCATTAATATCCATAATAATACCAAATCCATCATTACTGCTCATATCGCCATCTTTATTCCGGAACAGTTTGTTATTGATAAAAAAATGAAGGTGGAAGAGTACCACTTTGTTATTTGTTACACCACTCCCCCCACAGTGACAATTGGGTCTAAAGAATACCAGTTCAAAAAAGGCAGCCTGATTTGTATGGCGCCTGGGGATGAAGTCACTGTTCATTCGTTAGACGGTTCGGCCCCAGCCAAATATATGACGATCTGTGTCGATAAAGAATTCCTGCAGAATATCTACCTGCAAATGGGCGGGAAGGGCCAGCTCTCTTTTAAGAGATTGGATAATTCCTATAGTTATCAACTATTGGAAGGAATAGAGGCTATAATATATGAGGTAATAAATTATGAAGAAGTCTATCCTCTAATGATTGAAAGCTTGGAAAATCGTATTGCCATACAATTACTGAGAGATTCTAACTCAGAGTTTAATGTGGCCGCAAATAGGCAGCAGAATCCTCAAGATAGTGTGCAACTAGCCTTAAAATACATAGAAACCTATTATTGCAGCAATATTACCATTAAGGATATTTGTGATGCTATACATATAAGTCCTCCTTACCTACAGAAAATATTTTTGGAATCCATGGGCAAAACTCCATACCAATACATAATGGAATGCAGGCACCTGAAAGCCAAAGAAATGCTGGAAACAACGGCTGACTCTATTGAGGAGATTGCCAGACAATGCGGTTTTGTAAATAATAGTCATTTCTCCACTGCTTTTAAACTAAAGGAGGGCATGTCACCTTTGGTATATAAAAAATCGTTTATCAGAGGTGAAGGCCAAGGTTAAGGCTGTTTTTTTACCTGAATGAGAATTATCAGAATCGGCTTATAATAGAATCTTAAAGCATTTGGTTATATAACCAGATGCTTTTAATTTTTTCAGGTACTGATAGCTAATGAATAGTTTTCTATAAAAAACAAGATAAGTTTTGCAACTAGAGAGATGGTCCAGTCTGATATTATAAATCCAAGTATACATTATTTTATGCTTCATCGATTGAATAGCCCTTAGAAGCAATCACTCATTAGTCAGGCAAAATCGAACTAAGGGGGCATGAATTTGACTTAAATGAGAAATGAATTTTGATTATAAACGATAGGAGAGATAATTATGAAGAAAATTTTGTCTTTGATCTTAATGTTGGTATTGATATTAGCCCTTGCCGGTTGCGGAGCAAAAGAGCCGGTTGCCAACGAAGAAAATGGCGGGGCGGTCTCGGGAGCACCTCAACAAAGAGAAACCACTGGTGAGCTCAATAAACCGCAAAATAATATTGCGGGTCATTCCAAAACCCTTCCCGCCAGTTATCCCAAGGAGATTCTGCCCCTGGCAGTGGACGCTGAGATACTTGCTGTGAGAGAAAATCCGGAGAATCAAGGTCTGGAACTTAGCTATGTAAGTGACAATGATATAGGCACCCTATGCGATTATTATGAGGGCCTATTGAAGGATGCGAAAGACTTAAGCACCACTGAGATTCCGGGGGGCTATATGATTTCTGCCCAGCTGGATGGGGTTGGCTATAATATAATGCTCAGTGAAGATGCTATGGATCCTAACCCCAAATATGCCGGAAAGAAATCGGTATACATAATTCTGACTGGATTAAACGCTATTTCTGACGGCGAGCCTGAAAGTGAAGGAGAAAGATAGCTCTTTGCCGACCTGCCTAGGGTTCTGGAGTTTACCTAGGGCCCTGGTCAAATTCTGCGGGAGGATGGAACACTTATAGATTGGTAGGGAGAATTAATGAAGAAAACATATTTATTAGTAATATTGACATTATGTCTAGGCTTGATATTAGGTCAGCCTGGGCTAGCGGCAGCAGACTTAAAAGACATAAATGGCCACTGGGCCCAAGTACATATTGAAAAATGGACCACTGATGGCTTAATAGCAGGTTATCCTGATGGAAAATTCAAGCCGGATGACCCAATCACCCGGGCTGAATTTGTGTCACTGGTGAATCGGGCTTACAAAATCGAAAGAAGTGATACTCTATATCAGTTTCCTGATGTGAAATCATCTGATTGGTTTTTCGCTCAAGTCATGTCTGGCAAAGAGGCGGGTTACATTGCAGGTTATCCAGATGGCAGCTTCAAACCCAATCACCATATTAGCCGCCAGGAAGCAGCGGTTCTGATCACAAAACTATTGAGTCTTTCCTCAGAGCAACAGACCTCCCTTACATCTTTTACTGATCACCTCAGTATCGATAAATGGGCTCAATCCAGTATCAATGCGGTATTAAATAATGGTATCATGAGCGGATTTCCTGATAAAACCTTTAAAGCTCAGCAAAATATAAGCAGAGCTGAGGCGGTTGTCACCCTGGAACGGTCACTAGATTATCCGAAAGAAGGTTTCTTAGGCCTTAAAGGTATCGTCAAGCTGGATACTCACCCGGTTGCAGGCGCTTCGGTCAAAATATTTGCGGGGGATTCCCAAGAGCCTTTAAACACAACGATTACTGACGATAATGGCCAATTTAGCTTTACAGTGCCGAATGGAGTATACCAAATTACGGCCTTGCATAATAAGCAGGTGGGCTACACCGGCCATATAACTGTAAATAGTGCCATGATTGCCCGAGAGCAGGAAATAGAGTTGGCCCAAGGTGTCCGGGTGAGCGGTACCCTCCTTGATAATCGAGGCAAAGCCCTGGCTAATCTACCCCTTGTTTTTACCACCAACCCCAGCTTTGGGGAGAATAGTAATGAAAAAGGGGAATTCTCAGTCATATTACCAATGACCGGGAATGATGGAAAAGCACTGTTCTATACCGGCTACTATGTTTATCAAGGATCACTAAAAGTCTTTGCTCCTAACCAGCATTTTACTGGTGATACAGACCTGGGACAGATCTCTACTAATGTTCCCGGAAAGGTATCTTCAGGCGGAGGTGGAGGTAATGATAAAGATCAACCAGCTGATACCACTCCGCCTTCTCTAATAAGTGCTGCAGTTAATGGCAGTACCCTGGTGGTGATCTTCAATGAAAACCTGGATCAGGCATCCTTGCCCTTAGGTGTAAACTTCGGGGTAATGGTAAATGACAGTGAGCAGGAAAGGCCGGTAAATGTAACCATAGCAGATGATAAGGTGATCATCACCCTGGCCACTGCAATTAACCATGGAGATAAGATCACCATCAAATATACGCCGGGGGCAAATCCTATACAGGACCTGGCTGGTAACCAGGCGGCAGGATTTGCCGGTCAGCCCGTAGTAAATAATACGAGTGAAACGGGTGATACAGTGGCTCCAGCCCTTGACCGCACAGTGGCCACCAACCTGTTCGCAGCCACCGAATTCCTCTATTCGGGAGACAATCCGGTCCAAACCGGCATGGAACCGGATACAATTCAGCAAAATCGGGCAGCGGTAATCCGTGGCCTGGTCTTTGACCGCGACGGCGCGCCTTTGACCGGCGTTCGTATTACCGTGTTAAATCACCCGGAATTCGGAAGTACGGTCAGCCGTCTGGATGGTTACTTTGATATGGCGGTAAATGGCGGCGGTCAGATGACTGTGCGTTATGAAAAAGAAGGTTATATTACTGCCCAGCGCCAGGTAGATGTACCCTGGCAGGACTTTGCCATACTACCTGATGTAATAATTATTCCTTATGATAGCAATAAAACAGATGTAGACCTTACCCTGGACACTATGCAGGTAGCCCAGGGCAGTGAGATTACAGATGCTGACGGTACCCGTCAGGCCACACTAGTAATCCCGGCTGGTGTATCGGCACGCTTGGATGATGGGACCCCTATTAGCAACTTAACCATACGTGCTACTGAATATACAGTAGGTGCCAATGGACCGGAGGCGATGCCGGCTGTCCTCCCCCCCAATGTGGGCTATACCTATTGCGTGGAATACAGCGCAGATGAGGCAGTAGCTGCCGGCTCTAAAAGTGTTATATTCGACCAGCCTATTTATCACTATGTAGAAAACTTTATCGGTTTTCCCGTCGGAGGCATTGTCCCCATGGGTTATTACGACTATGACCAGGCCGCCTGGATCCCCTCAAAAAATGGCCGGGTAATCAAAATAATCAGCATTAATGGTGACGGACTGGCTGAGTTGGACATTGATGGCCAAGGCTTGGCAAATGCTGAAGCCTTGGCAACATTGAACGTGACGGATTCGGAGCGGCAGAAACTGGCTGGTCTTTACGAAGTCGGACAAGAGTTATGGCGAGTGCCTATCACTCACTTTACCCCCTGGGATTGCAACTGGCCCTACGGACCGCCGCCAGGTGCTAGGGGTCCGCAAGTCCCTATGCCGGAAATAAAAATGGTAAATGATCCCTGCAAGGGAAGGGGATCAATCATTGAGTATCAAAACCAGGCCTTAGGGGAAGCAGCCACAGTCTACGGCACCTCCTTCTCCCTGAACTATAATAGTAACCGGGTCGAAGGCAATAAGCAGATCCGTTCTATTGAGATACCTATCAGTGGCGCTGATCTCCCCGAGGGTCTCGAGGAGATCAGATTGGTAGTTCAGGTGGCAGGTCAATACTTCTCTAAAATATTTGAGCCAGTTGTCAACCAGAACTATACCTACACCTGGGACGGCAAAAATGCTTATGGTCAAACCTTTCAAGGCAGTACCCCTGTTTATGTAAGTATAGGTTATGTGTATAAGGCTATTTATCAAAATCCTCCCCCCACGGAAAACGTCTTCGGCGGGTATGGCATTGAACAGTTTGAATGGGTACCCAGCAGGGGAGGCCTTACCGTAACCGCATGGCAGAGATGGACCGGGACTTTATCATATTGGGATAGCTTACCTGCAGGAATCGGCGGCTGGTCACTGGATGTGCACCATGCCTACGTTCCCAACAGCGGTGTGCTCTATATGGGAGACGGCAGCAGAATTGATGCGGGCGTCAGCCAGAACATTATTTCTACCGTGGCAGGGTCTGCTTTAGTGGATGCCGACGAAGATGGGTACCTGGATGGTTCTTACAGCGGTGACAACGGTTTAGCCAGTATGGCACAGCTTAACCGACCTTTTGATGTGGCGGTAGGCCCGGACGGCAGCCTTTTCATTGCCGATGGCTGGAACAATCGCATCCGCAAAATAGATACGGAGGGTATCATCACCACTATTGCAGGTAACCCAATTGGCAACGAACTGGATAATGGCCCCGCTAAAATGATTAAAATTGGAGCACCGTTGAGTATTGCTCTGGGGCCGGATGGAAGTGTTTATTTTGCCGAAAATGCTCGCCACCGTATTCGGCGGGTTGATCCGGATGGATTTATCAGTGTGGTTGCGGGTACGGGCTTGCATGGTTTGAGCGGTGACGGCGGATTGGCCTCAGAAGCCCAGCTTAATAATCCCGGTGATCTTACCGTGGCTGCCGACGGCAGCATTTATATTGCGGATACCAATAACCATCGTATACGACGAATCGATCCCAACGGATATATCAGCACCATAGCAGGCATTGGGACCGGTACCGATGGTGGGGGTTACGGCGGTGATGGCGATTTCGCCATAAAAGCAAAGCTCACTTATCCGAAGGCTGTTGCCATAGGTCCGGATGGCAGTCTTTATATTGCAGACTCCGGCAACAATTGTATTCGTCGGGTTGGGATTAACGGCATTATCACTACGGTTCTGTTTTCGAGTAATTTAAATAGGCCAAGCAATATTGCCGTAACTCCTGATGGCACCCTCTTGATTACAGAAACTGCAAATCAACGTATCCGCCAGGTTACTCTGGATGGCGTGATCACAACTGTGGCCGGTAATGGTACGCAAGGATACAGCGGCGATGGTGACACAGCAACGGAAGCACAGCTTAATAACCCTGGTGGGATCGCACTTAGCCCTGATGGCAGTATTTATTTTGCGGATATTGAGAATCACCGTATTCGCAGGGTCGGACAACCTTTCCAGGGTAATCTGGCTAATGAATATCTCATTGCAGACCAGGCAGGCAGCAAGCTGTTCGTCTTTGACCAAAATGGCCGCCACCAGCGCACAATCAATGCCTTAACCGGCAGTGAAATATACACATTTGCCTATAATCCTCAAGGTCAACTGATAGCAGTGGCAGATGTTTTCGGAAATCTTACCACCCTTGAACGCGATGTAAATGGCAAGCCCACAGAAATCATTGCTCCCGGAGGGCAGAAAACCTATCTGGCCGTAAACGAGAACGGCTATCTGGCCAGCATTAGCTGTCCCTATGAGATACCCATTGATCTGGAATATACCAACGAAAATCTTCTGACTATCTTCAGTGACCATAAGGGCAATGTGCATCGCTTTAGTTATGATGAAATGGGGCGGCTGACCAAGGATGAGGATCCTGTCGGCGGTTATACCCAGCTTTCACGTACCCAACTGGACAATGGTTATGAAGTCATGGTCAATACAGCCGAGGGCCGGGAATCCATCTATAAAGTAGAATATGTTCCCGGAGTCGGCACCCGCAGGGTTGACACCGATGCATCCGGTGGTGTAACGATAAGCGAGATTAACAATAATGGCACCCGTAAGGTTACCTATCCGGACGGAACCATGGTCACCATGGTAAATGGTCCCGACCCGCGCCCGGGAATTGGCATGCAGGAACCCATTATCAGGGAATTTACCATCACCACACCGGGGGGGCTGACCTCAAGAATTACCCGGGAGCGATCTTTGGAATTTGCCGATGAAGATACCAGTAAGCTTTTTAATATCAGAAAAATAACCGACACGGTTAACAACAACGGGAAGATTCACACCACCACCTATGATCTGGATACAACCAAGCAGAAGATAATTGTAACCGATGTCACTCCTGGGGGAAGGCAGAGGGTCAACACCTTGGATTGGTATGGACGTATAACAGAAGCAGCAACAGTCGGCCTGGAATCGACCAACTACAGCTACGATGGGCAAGGGCGTCTAAGCAGTGTCCAGCAGGGTGCCCAGCACATAAGTTATACCTATGATGCCATGAACCGGCTGATCGGGTTAGAGGATGCAGGAGGGGCTAGTTTTAAGTACACCTACAACGATGCGGATGTATTGACCAGCATTACCATGCCTGGTGGACAGAGCTATGCATTTGGCAATGACTACAATGGTAATGTTACAGCGATTACCATGCCCGGAGGCGCTGTTCACGAATTGGGCTATACGTCAATAGACCAGCCGGAAAGCTATACGCCGCCTGGGAATCCACCTTATCTGAAGAGCTACGATAAGGATCGTGCCTTAACCCAAATGGAACTCCCGGATGGACGAGCAGTGAACTATAGCTATGATGAAGGCGGTCGCATCACCGGTATGGAGTACGATGAAGCAAGATCAATCTTTGGATTTATCGATGCTACCGACCGGATTAGCAGCATCATGCGGGATCCGGATGGAGATGGAAGCATTTACAGCTATGGTTACGACGGTGCCCTGATTACCCAAATGTCAGTCTCAACCAGCAGCGAATTGATTGGCAATTATAGCTACCGTTATGATAATGATTTCAAGCTAATTGGGCTCACTCTGGATGGTGCCACAGAGCTTAATTTAGCTTATGACAACGACGGATTGCTAACTCAATATGGAGAATTTACCATAGAACATGCTGGTCCTTTGGGAGCGCCAAGCCAAATCAGCGGTGGTGCGATGACCACTACTTATACTTACGATACTAATGGAAGACTGACAAAACGCTGCCATACGGTAGGGGGCCAAACGGTTTACTCCTTGGATATCATCTATGACAACACCGGGATTATCAAGACCAGAACCGAGCAGGTTGGAGATTCGGCTCCTATTGTTTACAACTACACTTATGATACGAACAAACAATTAACCGGGGTTACCAGAGATGGGATATCAAATGAGTCTTATACCTATGATAGCAACGGTAACCGGCAATCTGGCGATGCCACTTACGATACTCAGGATCGTTTAACCATGATGGATGGAATTGAATACCAATTTAATGATGACGGCTTTCTAGCCCTGCGTGGCAGTGACGATACCTTCAACTACACTGCTCAGGGGGAACTACGACAAGCCATGGTGGGGGACAAAGATATCTCCTACACATATGACGGTCTGGGCCGACGGGTAGGGCGTTCGATAAATACAGGAACCCTAATCGAAAAAGAACAATATCTGTACGGCAACCTGGGTAATCCCTACCAGATCACAGCTCTGCTGGATGGTGCCGGCAAGCTAAGTCAGTATTATTATGATCAAAACAATTTCCTCTTTGCTATTAAGCAGGGTGATACATGGTATTATGTAGCTACAGACCAGCAGGGTACTCCCAGGATAGTAAGTAATGCTGATGGTACTAGCGTAAAGGTTATGGAATACAACAGCTATGGGAAAATAATATCTGATAGCAACCCCACTTTCCAACTGCCCGTCGGCTATGCAGGAGGGATCAATGATCCAGCTACCGGACTGGTTCATTTCGGTATGCGTGACTATGATCCGGATACCGGTCGCTGGACGGCTCGTGACCCGATTCTTTTTGATGGAAGGCAGGGTAATCTATACGTTTATGTGGGCAATAACCCGGTTAACCTGCGGGACCCATCAGGGCTTTTTTGTATCGGCGGTTCTGCTTATGCCGGCTTTGGCGGAGGAGGTCAGTTCTGTGTTACCGGTGAAGGCGTTTCTCTTTGCGCAGAAGTCGGATTTGGCGTAGGAACATCCGTAGAAGTAAATCCTTTCCAGGGACTGGCTGAAAACAGCAGTGAAGTTGGAATCCAGATGGGAATAGGTCCTGCCAGCGGCGAATTAACCCTTGATGATTGCGGTAACTTAAAGTTCACTGGAGGTCTTGGGGTTGGGCCGTTTTCCAAGTCGGCCTCATATGATTTCTTAGATGGGAAATGGAGCGGCAATGATATATCGGTAGGGATAGACCCCACTGATTTTCTGGGTTCAGACGACAAATCATCGAAATCCAAGATTGAAGTAAACGCTAAGATATATGGTAAGAAGTGTATGAAGATATAGGGCTTGGCTAGTCCAGTCAAATAGGCATAAAAATCCCCTGTTTTTCGGATAAGCAAGGTGCTGTTACTACCGAGATACCACCTGATCGTTTTCCTTTAATCTGTCTGCTTAGGTAAAACAGCTATATTACCTATTACGGGAAGACCATTTTCAGATTGCCTAAGAAAAACGAATATTGAGGATCTGATTGATGCAGAATACGAAGAAGAAATTAATTATCAGAAAGGATTGGGCAAATGGGAAGACTTGAGGGGAAAGTAGCGGTTATCACAGGTTCGGGAGCTGGTATGGGTAAGTCCACAGCGTTTCTTTTTGCCAAAGAAGGGGCCAGGGTTGTGGTAGTTGATTATAATGCCAAAACGGCTGAGGATACGGTAAGCCAGATAGTGAGTGCTGGCGGGCAGGCTGTTGCCGTAATCGGAGATGTTTCCCAATGGAGTGATGTTGATGCTGCAGTTCAAAAGGCGGTAAACACTTTTGGACGCCTGGATATCATGATTAATAATGCAGGAGTTTTCGATGAGTTTACCCCGGTGCTCAATATCGATGACGCCCTTTGGGATCGCATTATCAATATTAACCTGAAGGGTGTGTTGTACGGCTGTAAACGTGCTATTCAAGAATTCATCAAGCAAGGTGGCGGTGGGGTGATTATAAATACCGGTTCAATTGCCGGTAGCGGAGGAATGGCCGGAGGTGTCGCCTACACTGCTTCTAAACATGGGGTTGTAGGGTTAACCAGGCAAATAGCCAATGAGGTAGCCCAAGAAAATATTAGAGTAAATGTTATTTGCCCTGGGGCTATAGTAAGTGATATGACCAAAGACATGGTCAATGACCCGTCAACCAAGGAAATGATTGAAGAAAAGGTCCCTATGCAAAAATGGGGGGTGGGCGATGACATTGCT
>CAZPSR010000042.1:0-12756 GCA_964589135.1 uncultured Syntrophomonas sp. | reverse complement strand
CGTCTGCAGGGACATGTTGACAGGCTATTTGAATCAGCCCGGGCTATTGGTATGGAAATTCCTTTAAGCAAATCTGATATGGCCGAGGTAATTCTGGAAACCTGCCGTCAGAATAATATGCGGGATGGATACCTGAGAGTGGTAGTCTCCCGGGGAAAGGGTGATTTGGGTCTGGATCCCCAAAAATGTCCGGTGCCCACGGTGGTATGTATAGCTTCTTCCATATCCATTTATCCCGAAGAGCTGTATACTGAGGGCTTGGAGGTTATTACTGTTCCCACCCGACGAAATATACCGGAGGGGGTTAATCCTCGAATAAAATCCCTTAATTACCTGAATAATATTATGGCTAAAATAGAGGCCAATCTAGCCGGGGTATCGGAGGCTATAATGCTGAACCAGGATGGCTATGTGGCCGAGTGTACCGGGGATAATATATTTATGACCCGAAAAGGGGTTTTAATGACCCCAGCTTTACATAACGGTATGTTGGAAGGGGTGACCCGTAACGAGGTTTTGGCTATTGCCGAGAAGATAGGCATCAAGACTAGGGAAAGCACTTTAACCCGTTTTGACCTCTTCATAGCCGATGAAGTGTTTTTAACCGGAACGGCAGCCGAGCTGATACCGGTGGTAAAGATCGATAACCGCACCATTGGCAGCGGGAAGCCGGGCCCCATATTCAACCGATTGTTGAAGGAGTTCCGGGAAATAGTAAAGGAACCGGAAGCTTTGATCTTTAAGTAGCCTAAGCAGCATGGAAAGGAGATAATCAGGTGAAAAGCGATATGGCCAAAGTGGGAATGGAAAAGGCTCCCCATCGCTCATTATTCAAAGCCCTGGGATTAACTGACGAAGAAATATCCCGGCCTTTGATTGGCGTAGTCAACTCCAAGAATGATATAGTACCCGGGCATATTAACCTGGACAAAATCGCCGATGCAGTTAAAACCGGTATTAGCATGGCGGGGGGAACTCCGATGGAATTTCAAACCATAGGAGTATGTGACGGAATAGCCATGAACCACATGGGAATGAAATACTCTTTAGGCAGTCGGGAGCTAATCGCTGACTCGATAGAAATAATGGCTACCGCCCATGCCTTTGATGCTCTGGTGTTTATCCCCAATTGTGATAAGGTTGTGCCCGGTATGCTAATGGCAGCCGCCCGTTTGAACCTGCCCTCCATATTTATCAGCGGTGGGCCTATGCTGGCAGGTATCGTTAAGGGCAAAAAGCTAAGTCTGACCCAGGTCTTTGAGGGAGTGGGCTCAGCCGCCGCCGGGCGTATGGGGCTAGAAGAGCTAAGCTGTCTGGAAGAATCTGCTTGCCCCACCTGTGGCTCCTGTTCAGGCATGTTTACGGCTAATTCCATGAACTGCCTGACCGAGGCCTTAGGTATGGGTTTGCAGGGAAATGGCACCATACATGCTGTTTATTCAGAGAGAATCCGCCTGGCCAAACAAGACGGGATGAAGATAATGGAACTGTTGGCAAAGGATATTAGACCCTTGGATATAATGACCCCGGATGCTTTTAGGAATGCCATTAACCTGGATATGGCTATTGGCTGTTCGACCAATTCGGTTTTGCATCTCTTGGCCATTGCCAGTGAGTGCGGGGTAAATATTGATTTGGATCTTTTTAATCAGATCAGTGCCCTTACTCCTAATCTGTGCCGCTTAAGCCCGGCCGGTCCCCACCATATGGAGGATCTTTACCAGGCCGGTGGAGTGCAGGCTTTGTATAATGAGATAAATAAAAAGGGTCTTATCAACCCGGATTGTATTACAGTAACTGCTAAGACGGTAGGGGAGAATATTGCCAGTTGTCCGGTACTGGATTATGAAGTAATTCGGCCAGTGGATGATCCCTACAGCAACAGTGGCGGCCTGGCCATGCTTTTTGGCAACTTGGCTCTTGAAGGGGCGGTGGTCAAGAGGAGCGCAGTTGCAGAAGAAATGATGCGGCATGAAGGACCTGCTCGAGTATTTGATTCTGAAGAAGCAGCAGTTGAAGCAATACTTGGCAAGCGCATTAAGGCCGGTGATGTAATAGTTATACGCTATGAAGGACCTCGGGGAGGACCAGGGATGAGAGAAATGCTTACCCCCACTTCAGCTATAGCTGGCATGGGATTGGATAAGGAAGTTGCTTTAATTACTGATGGGCGCTTTTCTGGAGCCACCAGGGGAGCCTCTATTGGTCACGTCTCTCCGGAGGCTGCTGCGGGGGGTGTTATTGCTCTGGTAGAGGAAGGTGACCTTATACGAATAGACATACCTGACCTACGACTAGAGCTATTGGTAGATGACAAGATACTAGAAGAAAGAAAAAAAGGATGGCAGGAGCCCGCAGCTAAAATAAAAACCGGTTATATGAAGCGTTATGCTCAAATGGTACAGTCAGCAAGTACCGGAGCTATCTTCGAGAAATAAATCTCCAGTAATCGGTTAATAGCGGGCCAGGCCAGGCCCGCTATTATGTTTTAAGCTATGCTAAAGGCCTGGCTTTATCAACCGAACTAACCCAGGATGAATTTATTGATCTGGGACAAGATAATTTGTACACCGCTATTTTCGCCCAATAATCATGGAGGTGATCGTGTGAAGTTAAAGGGAGCCCAAATCTTACTGGAAAGCCTGAAAGAGGAAGGCGTCGATACTATTTTTGGGTATCCGGGAGGAGCAGTTCTACCTATTTATGATGCCATATACGGATCAGATATCCGTCACATCCTGGTGCGTCATGAACAGGGAGCAGCTCATGCTGCCGATGCCTATGCCCGGGTAACAGGTAAAACCGGGGTTTGCATTGCTACTTCAGGACCGGGTGCCACCAACCTGGTTACTGGCCTGGCTACCGCCAATATGGACTCGGTACCGATGGTTTGCTTTACCGGCCAGGTAGCCAGTCCGCTGATCGGTAAGGATGCCTTTCAGGAAGCTGATATAACCGGAATTACCATGCCTATTACCAAACACAACTATGTGTTGGAAAGAACTGAAGATCTGGCCCGGGTAGTTAAAGAAGCTTTTTATATTGCTTCCACCAACCGTCCCGGCCCGGTAGTGATAGATCTTCCCAAAGACCTGATGGAGAAAGAAATCGAATATGAACCATATCATTCCGAAATTCATTTACGCGGTTACCGGGTTATGAAGGGATGTAATTATGGACAGGTAGTGTCCGCGGCTGAACTTATAAATAAAGCTGAAAGGCCGGTTATTTATGCCGGGGGTGGAGTGGTAAGCGGTGAAGCGGCAAGTGAGCTGAGAGAACTGGCAATAAAGCGTAAAATACCAGTTACTACCACCTTGATGGGTATGAGCGTTTTCCCAGGATCCAATTATCTTTCTCTAGGGATGCTGGGTATGCATGGAACCCGTTATGCCAACTACGCCATCGGTGAATGTGATCTATTGATTGCCGTCGGGGTGCGCTTTGACGATCGGGTTACCGGGAAAATAGCTGCATTTGCCCCTCATGCCCAAATCATACATATTGATATCGATGCTGCCGAGATCGGCAAAAATGTTGCTGTGCACATTCCTATCGTGGGCCAGGTTAAAGAAGTACTGCAAGCCATTAATAAACGGCTGGATCCGGTGGAAGAATATAGTGAATG
Source organism: uncultured Syntrophomonas sp. (assembly GCA_964589135.1). Taxonomy (GTDB): domain Bacteria; phylum Bacillota; class Syntrophomonadia; order Syntrophomonadales; family Syntrophomonadaceae; genus JAAYJK01. Next base: position 9,128 of record CAZPSR010000042.1, on the reverse strand, counting down.
GCACCAAATTATTGATCGCTGGAAGGCTGAATATCCCTTGCGCTATGGTATATCCAGGGAGGGCAGGATAATGCCTCAGCATGTTATTGAAAAAATATCGGATTTGACTCAGGGAGAGGCTATAATCACCACTGAAGTTGGGCAAAACCAGATGTGGGCAGCCCATTACTATAAATTCAAAAACCCTCGTTCTTTTGTAACCTCAGGGGGATTGGGCACCATGGGTTTTGGCCTTCCGGCTGCCATTGGGGCAAAGATTGCCTGTCCGAATCTGCCGGTTATAGATATTGCAGGAGACGGCAGCATACAGATGAACATACAGGAATTGGGTACTGCCATAGCCTATAAACTACCGGTAATTGTGTGCATACTCAATAATCAATATTTAGGTATGGTCAGGCAATGGCAAAGTCTATTCTACGGTGGCCGCTTCTCTCATACCGATATAAGCAGTCAGCCGGATTTTGTCAAGCTGGCGGAGGCCTATGGAGCAGTGGGGATAAGGGTTAAAAACAACCAGGATGTGGATGGGGCCTTGCGGGAAGCATTGCAGGTAGGGGATAGACCGGTAGTAATAGATTTCTGGGTTGACCGTTTGGCAGATGTTTACCCCATGGTAGCTCCGGGCGAATCCTTGCTGAATATGCTGGGGGAGGAATAGACATGAAAAAACATACTCTGGCTATTACCGTGGAAAACAAACCGGGAGTATTAACCCGGGTGGCCACCATGTTTAGAAGAAGAGGATATAATATTGAAAGTTTGGCCGTAGGGCAAACCGAAAATCCCAGTGTATCCCGTATGACCGTGGTAGTAACTGGTGATGATAAAATAATCGAACAGGTCACTAAGCAGCTTTATAAGCTGGTGGATGTAATTAAAGTGGTTGATATTACCGATGAGCGGCTGGTGGAAAGGGAGCTAATTCTAATCAAGGTTAAGGCTGACCCCAGTGTTCGCTCGGAGATTGTACAGCTGGTTGAAATATTCAGGGCCCGTATCGTGGATATTGGCAAGAATACCCTGATTATTGAAGCTACTGGAGATGCTGGCAAAATAGAGGCCATAGAGGATTCACTTAAGCCCTTTGGTATATTGGAACTGGTTAGAACCGGGAAAATCGCCATTGTACGCGGTCCCGGACACAACCTTCAGTAACCCCCGGGATAGTAATCCCGCTAACTTAAAGATTAAAAATCAGGAGGATGATATTAATGGCTAAGATGTATTATGATGCGGATGCTAATCTAGATCTTCTAAAAGGTAAAACCATAGCGGTAATGGGTTTTGGTTCCCAGGGTCATGCCCAGGCTCAGAATCTGCACGAAAGCGGATGCAAGGTGATCATTGGTATTAGAAAACCCATAGATGAAGAAACCCAGCAGGAATGGGATGCGGTTATTGCAGCCGGGCTTCAGCCCATGAGCGTAGCCGAAGCGGCCCAGGCAGCGGATATAATTCATATTCTCTTGCCTGACCAGACTCAAGCCTCGGTTTACCATAATGAAATCAAGCCTTATTTGCAGGAAGGAAATGCCCTGGGATTTTCCCATGGCTTCAATATTCACTTTGGGCAGATCATGCCCCCAGCCTTTGTGGATGTTTTTATGGTAGCCCCCAAGGGACCAGGCCATCTGGTCCGGCGCATGTATGTTAAAGGGGCTGGAGTTCCAGGGCTGATAGCGGTAGAGCAGGATCACAGCGGAAAAGCCAAGGATTTGGCTCTGGCTTTTGCCTGCGGTATCGGCTGCACTCGGGCCGGTGTAATTGAAACTACCTTTATGGAAGAAACCGAAACTGATCTCTTTGGCGAACAATGCGTACTTTGCGGCGGGGTAACCGAGTTGGTCAAAGCCGGTTTTGAAACCCTGGTGGAAGCAGGATACCAGCCGGAGATTGCCTACTTTGAGTGCATGCATGAGCTCAAACTTATTGTGGACCTTATGTATGAAGGCGGCATGGGCTATATGAGATATTCCATCAGCGACACTGCTGAATGGGGAGACTATATCAAGGGGCCGGAAATTATCGGCGAAGAGAGCCGTTATGCCATGTATGAGGCCTTGAGAGAAATCCAGGAAGGCAAATTTGCCAAAGACTGGCTCTTGGAAAACCAGGTGGGGCGGCCGCAGTTCAATGCTTTAAGAAGGCAAAACCGGGAACATTTAATTGAAGAAGTTGGGGCTGATTTAAGAGCCATGATGCCTTGGCTTAAGGATAGTAAGTAAGCAGGTCAGGGGACACCCCTGCCCTTAAAAGACTGGAGTGGCAGGAATGTCCCGGTTAGGGTCAGGGGGGATATTTGCCCTGGAAAGAATCTAGTAGCAGGTATGCCCCCATTATATAGGAGGTTTTGGAATGGAGAATAAGAATCGGGTATATCTGTTCGATACTACCCTGCGGGACGGCGAACAATCGCCGGGAGTTAGCTTAAATGTAGAAGAAAAGTTGGAAATTGCTACACAGCTGGCTCGGCTAGGTGTAGACATTATTGAAGCTGGATTTCCCGTTTCTTCCCCTGGAGATTTCAAAGCGGTAAAAAGAATCGCTGATGCGGTTAAAGGACCGGTTATAGCCGGCTTGTGTCGGGCTAATCGGTCCGACATAGATCGGACCTGGGAAGCCCTTAAGGGGGCAGAAAACCCCAGGATACATACCTTTTTGGCTACTTCGCCCATCCATCTCAAATACAAGCTGCAAAAGTCCCGGGATGAAGTCCTGGTACAGGCGGTAGAAGCAGTTAAATATGCTAAAAGGTACTGCAGCGATGTGGAATTTTCGGCTGAGGATGCTTCCAGAAGTGATCCTGATTACCTGGCTCTAGTGGTACAAAAGGTTATTGAGGCTGGTGCCACTACGGTCAATCTGCCCGATACGGTAGGCTATGCTACCCCGGAGGAGTTCGGCCTTTTTATAAAAGACATCATGAGTAAGGTGCCCAATGTAGATCAGGCAGTGATCAGCGTTCACTGCCATGATGATCTGGGCCTGGCGGTGGCCAACTCCCTGGCCGGGATACTGAATGGGGCCCGGCAGGTGGAATGCGCGGTAAATGGGATTGGGGAAAGAGCAGGGAATGCTTCCCTGGAAGAAATAATAATGGCCCTTTACACCCGTAAGGCTTTTTACGAAAAGCAGATTAAGATCAATTATGGGGAAATCTATCGCACCAGCCGACTGGTCAGTTCTCTGACCGGAATGAATGTACAGCCCAATAAAGCCATAATTGGCAAAAACGCTTTCCTGCACGAATCCGGAATTCACCAGGATGGAGTACTTAAGGACCGTTCCACTTATGAAATTATGAGCCCGGAATTGATTGGCCTCAGCCAGAGCAATCTGGTCCTGGGCAAACATTCAGGGCGGCATGCCTTTAAGGACCACATGGAGGAATTAGGCTATTTTCTGGATGAAGAGGAAATGGAAAAGGCTTTTATGGGGTTCAAGGAAATTGCCGACAAGAAGAAACAGGTGACAAATGATGACCTGGAGGCTCTGGTCAAAGATAGGGTTTGGGCCATTCCAGAGCGCTTCAGCCTTTCCTACCTGCATGTGTCGGCTGGTACTGCTGTTGTACCGACTGCTACCGTTAAACTGGAGATAGATAATATGACTTTTGAAGCTGCCGCTACCGGAGATGGGCCGGTAGATGCCGGTTGCAAGGCAGTAGACCGCATAACTGACATCTACGGCCATATGCTGGATTATAAACTGAACGCTATTGGTAGCGGCAAAGATGCCTTAGGGGAAGTCTTATCCCGTATCGAAATCGGCGGCAGTATCTATAATGGTCGGGGCTTAAGTACGGACATAATTGAAGCCAGTGTTAAATCATATATCAATGCTATTAACAAGTACTATTATGAAAAACATAGAAATACACAAAGTAATGGGGAATAAGCAAACCGGGAAAGGAGCTGCTTACATGGGAATGACCATTAGTCAAAAGATTCTGGCCGCCCATGCTGGAAGGGATTATGTGGAGCCGGGAGAACTCTTGAATTGCCGACTTGATGTGGTACTGGGTAACGATGTTACCGCACCGGTAGCCATATCAGAATTTAAGCGGCTGGAGCTGGATAAGGTCTTTGATCAGAATAAGATAGTATTGGTGCCGGACCATTTTGCCCCCAACAAGGATATTAAATCCGCCGAACAGTGTAAAATAATGAGGGACTTTGCAGGGCAGTACGGGATTAAAAACTATTTTGAAATAGGTCAGATGGGAATTGAACACTGCCTCTTGCCGGAACAGGGATTGGTACTTCCGGGAGATTTAATTATTGGCGCTGATTCTCATACCTGCACCTACGGGGCCTTAGGGTCTTTCGCTACCGGAGTAGGGTCTACCGATATGGCCGCTGCCATGGCTACCGGGGAAGCCTGGTTCAAGGTACCCGAATCCATCAAGTTTATATATTATGGAGAATTGCCCCCCTGGGTAGGAGGTAAAGACCTGATTCTGCATACCATCGGCGATATTGGAGTGGAAGGGGCCCGCTATATGTCCATGGAGTTTACCGGTGAAGTAATTAAAAACCTTTCAATAGATAATCGCTTTACCATGGCTAACATGGCTATTGAGGCGGGAGGCAAAAATGGCATCATTGAAGCCGATGAAATAACTTTGGATTATGTACAGAAGAAGGCCAAGAGGCCTTTCACCATCTATAAATCAGACCCCGATGCAATCTATAGTGAAGTTCGGGAATATGATGTATCCAAGCTGGAACCGGTGGTAGCCTTTCCCCATTTGCCGGAGAACACCAGACCTATCAGTAAGGCGGCTGGGATAGCCCTGGATCAGGTAGTAATCGGTTCCTGCACCAATGGCCGCATTGAGGACTTGCAGATTGCGGCTCAGATCCTGAAAGGCAAGAAAATCCATCGGGAGCTCAGGACCATTATCCTGCCCGGCACCCAGCAAATATATCTGGAAGCCATGCGCCGGGGATATATTGAGATATTCATCGAAGCTGGGGCGGCGGTCAGTACTCCTACCTGTGGCCCCTGTTTGGGGGGACATATGGGAATACTGGCCCGGGGAGAAAAGGCTTTGGCAACTACCAATCGTAATTTTGTAGGCCGAATGGGGCACCCCGAAAGCGAAGTATACCTGGCCAGCCCAGCGGTAGCAGCCGCCAGTGCTATCAAAGGCCAGATTGCAGCTCCCTGGGAAGGGTAAGGTCAGGGGACACTTCTTCAGAGTGTTGTGTTTTTTGGAAGGAAGGGGCCATTATAGCAGGAGTGCAACCTTCTATGAAGTCTTTATGTTGAAGGAATGTCCCCATAAGAAAGGAGTGTTAGTTCTTGATTTTATCAGGCAAGGTTCATAAATTTGGAGCTGATATCGATACCGATGCTATTATTCCGGCTCGTTATTTGAATACTTTCGATCCCGGTGAATTAGCCCGGCATTGCATGGAAGATGCCGACCCCAGCTTTCCGGAAAAGGTACAGAGGGGAGACATTATTGCCGCTGATAAGAATTTTGGCTGCGGCAGTTCCAGAGAGCATGCTCCCATAGCCGTTAAGGCTGCCGGGGTATCCTGTGTTATTGCTAAATCCTTTGCCCGTATATTTTACCGCAATTGCATCAATATTGGGCTGCCTATACTGGAATGCAGTGAAGCGGTAGACTCCTTGCAAGATGGTGATTCCCTGCAGGTGGACCTGGACACTGGGAAGATTATTAATTTACGCAGCCAAGAAGAGTTTCAGGCTACGCCTTTTCCCCCCTTTATGCAGAACATTATGGATAAGGGCGGTCTGATCAACTACGTTAAGGAAAGAAAGGAAAGAGATGAGCTTGAAATATAAGATTGCAGTACTTCCGGGAGATGGCATTGGAGTTGAGATCGTCCCGGAAGCAGTTAAAGCATTGGAAGCAATAGCGACAAGATTTGGACACCAATTTGAATTTACCGAAGCCCTGGTAGGAGGAGCCGCCTATGATGCGATGGGGCATCCCTTGCCGGAGGAAACCCTGGCCCTTTGTAAGGGTTCGGATGCCGTTCTTTTAGGAGCTATTGGCGGCCCGAAATACGATGATCTGCCAGTAGAACTGCGCCCGGAGGTCGGAGCCTTGCTGCCCTTGCGCAAGAAGTTGGCCCTTTATGCCAACCTTCGTCCCTGCATTCTATTCCCCGGTCTGCTACAGGCTTCTACCATTAAGGAGGAAGTTATCCAGGGAGTAGATATCATAGTAATCCGGGAATTAACCGGGGGTTTGTATTTTGGCAACAAGAGCCGTAAAAAGACGCCCCAGGGAGGGGAGACGGCCATCGATGTATTAAGCTATTCCACCCATGAGATCGAAAGAATTGTTCGTTTGGCTTATGAGGTCGCAGGCAAGCGCCGAAAACAATTGTGCTCGGTGGATAAGGCCAATGTATTAGAATCCTCCCGTTTGTGGAGAGAAACTGTAAGTGCTCTGGAAAAGGAATTTCCCGATATAAAAACTACTCATATGTATGTGGATAATTGTTCCATGCAGTTGATTAGAGATCCTCGGCAGTTTGATGTTATTGTGACCGAGAATATGTTTGGTGACATATTAACAGACGAGGCTTCCATGTTAACGGGTTCCATCGGTATGTTGCCCAGTGCTTCCATAGGGGGAGAAGTAGGGCTTTATGAGCCTTCCCATGGCAGTGCACCGGATATAGCCGGCCAAAATATGGCCAATCCCCTGGCTACCATATTGTCGGCTGCTATGATGTTAAGATACTCCTTTAATCTGGATCAAGAAGCTGAATTGATAGAAAAAGCAGTTACAAGTGCATTGGAGGAAGGCTACCGGACCGGTGATCTGCTGGCTGGCAGTGATTCCTCAGAACAGCCGGTCAAAGTGCTGGGAACCAGGGAAATGGGCGATGTAGTGGCCCAGAAAATAATGCAGCTATAGGGGAATATTGGATATGGGTAAAGTGAGGAGGGCACAAATATTGGGAATATAAAGCTGGATATAGCGGTTTATGATACTACCCTGCGGGATGGTTCCCAGGGAGAAGGATTATCCTTCACTATTGATGACAAACTGAAGATAGTCAGCAAGCTGGACTATTTGGGTCTAGCTTATATTGAAGGCGGATGGCCAGGTAGCAACCCCAAAGACCTGGAGTTTTTTCGGCAGGCAGCCCAACTTGAACTCAGGCAGGCTAAAATTAGCGCTTTTAGTTCTACCTGCAAGCCAGGCATAAGTGTTAAGCAGGACAGTCATGTGAAGGCGGTGTTGGAGGCGGGAGTTGCAGTAGCCACCATTTTCGGCAAATCCTGGGATTTTCATGTTACCAGAGCTCTGGAAACCAGCCTGGAAGAAAATCTGCGCATGATTCGGGATACGGTTTCCTACCTAAAGGACCAGGGATTGGAAGTCATCTTCGATGCTGAACACTTTTTTGATGGTTATAAGAATAACCCTGACTATGCTCTGGAGGTTTTGGGTGTAGCCCAGGAGGCTGGGGCCGATTGCCTGGTGCTCTGCGACACCAATGGAGGAGCTATGCCCTGGGAAGTGGCTAATATTGTGGAGGAGGTTAAGCTCCATAGCCGGCAGCCCTTGGGAGTGCATGTACATAATGACTCCGGCTGTGCGGCGGCCAATACCTTAATGGCGGTTGAGCATGGTTGTGTTCATGTTCAGGGTACCATGAATGGCTATGGGGAACGCTGCGGTAATGTGGATCTTTGTACTATTATACCGGGGCTGGAGCTGAAAATGCATAAAAGAGCCTTGCCCGCCGGCAATTTAAAACGACTGACCGAAGTATCACGCTATATCAGTGAAATAGCTAATATGCCTCATCATAACAACCAGCCCTATGTGGGACATGGGGCCTTTGCTCATAAGGGGGGCATACATGTAAGTGCCCTGTTAAAGGATTCCCTTACTTATGAGCATATTGATCCTGAATCAGTGGGCAATTATCGCCGGGTACTGGTTTCAGAACTATCGGGTTTATCCAATTTATTATATAAAGCCCGGGAGTTTGATATAGATGTCAATGAATATGATGCTGAAACCCGTAAAGTTATCAAACAGATTAAGGAATTGGAAAACCAGGGATTTCAATTTGAAGGGGCCGAGGCTTCCATGGAACTGCTCTTGAGAAAAGCCTTTGGTCAGTATAGGGAACACTTTAAACTGCAGAATCTAAAAATAATTCTGGAAAAGGGCCAGGATGGGGAAATGACCTCCGAAGCTATGATTAAGCTGGCTATTGATGATAGAGTTGTGCACACTGCAGCTGAAGGTGACGGACCTGTCAATGCCCTGGATAACTCTCTGCGCAAAGCTTTGAATGAAGTTTTTCCAGAAATTGATGAGATGCACCTGTCGGATTACAAGGTGCGGGTTTTGGATGGTAACCGGGCCACTGCGGCTAGAGTTAGAGTATTAATTGAGTCCGGGGATCGGGCCAATAAGTGGAGTACGGTGGGAGTATCGGAAAACATTATCGAGGCCTCCTGGCAGGCTTTAGTTGATAGTATCAATTACAAATTGTTGAAACAGCAGACAGAATAAGAGAAAATACGATAAAGTAATAGGACTTTAATCTTGGAAATAATGATGTTTTTAGATAACAGTAGAAAATTAGGATTAGTTGGAAAAATTAACTGCACTTTTTTGACGAAAACCATCGCATGAGTAGCTTTTAAGGCGAAGTGTGACCGAAAAAAAGCAGGAAAAGCCTGGCCTATATTGTTGACTAAAAGGCATTTGTTTTATAAACTTATGAATGTGTGATAAAAATATGACAAAATATGTAAAAATGTTATTACTTATCGATATATTTTCTCAAAGGAGGTAATCATTTGACCAGCCAGGTAATCAACTGTTATCGAGCAATACTGGCACAGGTAAACCATTTAGACAGTATCTATTATCCAAAAAGTTATCTTAAGGAATTATACATTGATTTAACCGAATTAGCCTATTGTTTATTGGAGCAGAACGAAGAACACGCCTATCTAGGCATTGAACAGATGTATAAAAGCATAGAAGAGGTAGGCAAACAAGCCCCTCTCAATAAAGCCCGCCAGAAAGAAATCGATTATATCGTGGGTGAGATTAAGACCCATCTGGAATTTCTAGCCATGCAACTCAACACTCATCGTTTTAATGC
>CAZPSR010000041.1:0-12843 GCA_964589135.1 uncultured Syntrophomonas sp. | reverse complement strand
GAAATTAATACCGACCAGAAAATTCTGGCTCTCAGTTTCGATATCAGCTGGGGCAACAAGACTCCGATGCCAGTGCTGGAAATACTTAAGGAAAACCAAATAAAGTGCACCTTCTTTCTTTCCGGCCCTTGGGTAAAAGAATACCCCGAGATAGTACAAAAAATCAAAGAAGATGGCCATGAAATAGGAAATCATGGCTATCGCCATATCGATCTTAGCAACCTGAGTAAAACAGAAATTAAGGAAGAAATCCGCAAGACCCACCAGATTATTAAGGCCGGTACTGGAGTTGAAGCCAAACTAATCAGAACCCCAAATGGTGATTATAGTAATCATGTTATTGAAGCTATTCACGAAAGTGGTTATGAAGCCATCCAATGGGGAACCGACTCCCTGGATTGGATGAATCCAGGTGTAGACTCCATCATTGAAAGGGTTTGCCAGCAGGCCCATCCAGGGGACATCATTCTTATGCATGCCAGTGACACCTGCCAACAGACAGCAGAAGCCTTGCCAGTTATTATCAAAAACCTCCAGGATCAGGGCTATAAAATGCTTACCGTTTCCGAGCTGTTAAGGGAAGATAAAAGAGGTCCCAAGGATACCAAGAATTAGATAGAAGATTTAAGGCAGGTAGTCGGCCGTGCAGGCCAAGTCCTAAACGACTGATTTAACGCTGGTAAGGTTTTTCTTCTTCCTCGATATGCTCCAGTCCTATTGACTCCAGAATCTCATCTATTAATTTTTTATCCACCATTTATCACCTCCAGTCCAATGGCTTGTAAACTAATTCTTGCTCCCTGAGCTTGACCTACTATACACCTTAATTATACTTCTGGCAAGTAAAATAAGATCCCGGATATGGTAAAAGTATTGTAAATTAGCATATTCCATAATTAATTGTGCCGTTATGCAGCATGAATATTCCACTGCAAAACAGTAGTAAATTACCTACTGTAAGAACCCAGGTTTTTAGTCTCCTCCTGCTCATCTTGCTCTGGGTTGTCAGCAGGAGTCAGAATCCGCAATGGTTTTTCAATTGGCAAAGGACTGGGTAGCTCTGAACTGGAGGCAATTCCCATTTCTTTGAATTTTCGGGCAGTAACCAATACCCTTCCTTCCAGAGAACCGGTGGCCCGGTTGTAAGCATCTACCGAACGTTCCAGCCCCTTACGCATATCGCTAAAATGCCCGGTCAGCACCCGCAGCCGATCATACAACTCTTTGCCCAATTCGCTTATTATCCTGGCATTTTCCCCTATCTGTTCCTGTCTCCAGCCATAGGCCACTGAACGCAACAAGGCAATCAAGGTGGTAGGGGTGGCAATAATAACCCGTTGTTGAGCTCCGTATTCGATCAATTGGGGTTGGTGCTCCAGAGCAGCGCTGAAGAATGATTCCCCAGGCAAGAACAGTACTGCGAACTCTGGAGTTGGCTCAAATTGCTCCCAGTAGCTTTTACTGGCCAGATTGCTGATATGGTTTTTGACTTGTCGGGCATGAACCTTTAAGTGCTGGGTTTTTTCCTGTTCGTCAACGGCTTCCACTGCTTCCAGATAGGCCTGTAGGGGAGCTTTGGCATCAATAACTACATTTCTTCCTCCTGGTAATCTTATTATCATATCCGGTCGCATTATGCCCTGCCCATCAGTATGGACGCTCGCCTGTTCTATAAAATCACAATACTGCAGCATTCCGGCTACTTCTACCACCCGTTTTAGCTGTATTTCCCCCCACCTTCCCCTTACTGCTGGAGTCCGCAGTGCTTTAACCAGGGCAGCCGTCTCATACTGCAATTGCCCCTGAGTAGTAACCATAGATTTAATCTGTTCACTTAAGGAGGCATAGGCACCTGCCCTTTCTTTTTCCAAATCCCGTATCTGTTCATTAACCTTTTGCAATGATTCTTGCAGAGGTTGAACCAGATGATCTATGGACTTTTGCCGCATTTCCAAGTCACCGCGGGCTCCTTCCTGATATTTTTCCAGAGTAGTCCGGGCCAGCTCAAGAAAAGCCTGGTTATTACTCTTCAAAGCATCGGAAGATAAGGCCTGAAATGAAGCCAGCAAATCCTCCCGGGCATTTTTCAGCAGGGCCATACTATCAGCAGCTTTTCTTTTTTCTTCCTCTAAACTGGTTTTTAATTCCGCGGCCAAAACTTGTATTTGGCTTTTTTCCTGTTGCATCCTGGTCAGCTTTTGCTCCTGCTGCCCAAGCTCTTCTTCCAGGTAATGCAGCCAAAGCGTTTTTTCTTCGGCAGCAGCCCGAGCCTGCTGCTGCTCTGACAATTGGACTCTTAGTAATTGTATTCCGCTTTCCAGAGCTGTCAGACGATTTTTGCTTTCCAAGAGCTGGGTCTGTTTATCTTCCCATCGCTGGTTCCAATTCTCTTCTTGGAGTTGAAGCTCCATTTGATGCTGCTGTTGCTGTTTCTTCATCCTACTGCGGCTAAAGGGCAGGGACAGAGAAAAACCAAGAATGATAGCTAAGAGTCCAATTAAAAGATATAAGTAATAATTATCCATTAGAGCACTTCCTTTGTCTGGGATTCGGGTGGCTTATTTTGGTAAAGCGGCCCTATTTCCTGAGTGGTTGAAAAGTGGCAGCTTCCCCTTCATTTTACAGGATAGTAATCTGAATCTGGCAAAAAATAATCTTTAAGTTGGTTTTAGCCACTTGTACTAAGCTTAAGGAAGGGTTTTTAAATGTTAAGTAAAGATGGAGTACAGGCGAGATTTATACTGGCTTTTTGTTTCTTTTTTCTATCGGGAACCCAAATGATTACCGGAAACCTGGCCACTATCAGCGGAATATTGGGTACGGTGGAACTAACTACCGGCTTGCTGCATTACTCGCCTTTATACGAGCTGTACGATATGATAAAGGCATACTGCCACAACAGCAGCACTTAATCCCAATAGCCATTTAGGTTTTTGCCATCCATTCCCCTTGTTCCAGGCTATATACTTCAAATTTATTTATAGGCAAGTGAATGTCTTCCCAGCTTTGTTCCAAGGATAGATCCAGTTGGGTACTGGGCTCTGCTTCCCTTCTCACTATTCGATATTTATCGCTATGGATTTGGGAGCCCTGAACCACCGTAAGGTAAAAGACCTCCCCCTCCATTCCCCGGTAACCCAGAGGAAAATAGAGGACCAGGCCATCTTCCTCTTCATATTTTTCTGCTACCCAGTTCATGACTCGGCCCTTGGAGATTATGGCCATTTCTTCCTTCTGCTCATAAAACCCGCCATTCTGCCACAACCAAATAAGTATAAACATAATAAAAGCCACATAGATAATTCTGCGTAAATTCAATTAAAGGCCTCCTACTACCGACCCGAAAAAGCATTTTTCAGATCCTTCAAATAGCCGGGTTCACAGCTAAAACCGGCCTACTATCGGCGTTTATAATAATCATTTCCCATCTCCTCCACTTGGCCGGTTCTCATCATATATTCCAGGTGTTTGAGGGTCATCATCTTAGCATAGAAAGTAGCGTATTGACTGCGCCCTAAGCCAGGAAAATCCCCTATCGTATTTACAATGCCCGCCAAAGTTACTGGATGCTTTAATACCTGTAGCATCCGGTCATCCCGCCGCAAAACTATGTCCCGGTATTCCAATACGGCTTTTTTTATATTATCTTCCGGTTTTTGAAAGATCCTGCGATGGGAAGTTACTAATAGACGCGGATTAATCGCTATTATCCTGGCAATAGATGCCAGTAAATCACCTACATCCGAGCTCTCTCCTCCATACCAGGGGCCCTGGGGGGCTAAATCCAGATCTCCGGAAAACAACAGGCCTTCCTCTTCTATATAGAATCCATAATGGCCTTTAGTATGGCCAGGGAGATGCAAGGCCTGGATACAGGTTCGGCCCAAATCGAATACCTGTTTATCACTGAAACAGCCTTGCAGGTTAATATAATGAAAACCGGGCTTAACAGGAACATCATCTGGAAGATCCTGGGGTGAACGCATTTTTTCGCTCTTGTCTTTTCCCATCAATTCCCTCCAACGGAAACGTCCGGTGTGGGTTAAGTATTCTTCCAGTTTAGAGTATACCAGGGCTTCTTCCTTACCCGAATATATAGAAGCTCGAGGGAAAAAAGTCCAGCCATTAATGTGATCAAAGTGATAGTGGCTTAATAAAAGCAGTTCCGTATTTCTGGTAGCAATATCCTGATAAGCCCTACCTCCTGCTCCGGCATCAATTATGGTTAACATGTCATCTTCTATGTATAGGGAATTGCTATATGGATAAAGGGTTTTTCCCGCTGGTCTAACCAGCACTATATGGGGAGTAATTCTGATCAGCATATGTCCTCCAGCGTGAAAAAGCCCGGGCAAACCCGGGCTATGGCTGTTCGTTTAAGGGCTACTCAAGCTTTTCCATAACATCCATAATCATGTCAAAGAAATAGTTTATGTCTTCTTTGTCGTTCATCCCGGCCTTGAATCCCACTTCTGGGAATCTGCCTGGACTATTAATTTTTACATTAACCATGTAATTAGCTTGTTCCATTTCGTCTTCTACATGTTCAATATCCAAATCTATATCGTCAAGGTCATAGGAAAGCGAATTATCATTCTCATTGAATACTTTTTCGAAAGCCTCCGAATCAAATTCCTTACCATTATCAATTATTTGTGCAACAATCCACATTACGTCAGTAGCACTCATGTCTAGTTCCTCGGTTAGGTGCATAATTTCATTGGCAACTGGGGTTATTTTCAGCAGATCTGATAGATTCACCGGCTCACCTTTGCCCCATCTCTTTTTCATAATCTCACCTCCGCATCTGGTCAACGCCTCTTAACAGTAATATACAAGTATGACTCAACATTACATAGTACTATTTCTAATTTGATTATATGTGAATTGTTATATAAAAAACAGTGATATTTACAGGTAATTCTTTAACAGCTTCAGCATTTTCTGCCAATTTAATATCTGACTTTATGCTTATGGTAGAAAACTATACCATGAAAAGAAACGCTTTGCAAGAGTCAAAGAAATTAAGCGTTAGCCTATAAACTGCTGTTCTTCGTAGCTAAAGTTAATCGAGACCTATAAGATGGATAAACCTTGCCATCATCACTGCTTTACCATTAAAAACCTGAGTCTTTTAATATCTTTCCAGTCTTCCCCTTCGTTCCTGCCTGATCCGTTCCACCTCCGGCTTTATCTGCTGGCGCAAATGATACCGGTGTTGAACTAAAAATTCTTCCAATTCCTGGGTGCTAACCCGGGTATCATGACGTCCTAGCCGGATACTAAGGCAGTCGTTACCCTGCAGGTAGAAAATAAACTCAGCCCGGACCTCTGTGTCCTCGTACGCCAGGTAAGCATCTCCTCCCGCTTTGTTGCGATCAGTATGCCTAAAATTTTCGATCCTTAACAGGTGCATAACCGAGCCCCCTTAACGATTATTATTATATTTCTATAAAGCAGTCAATTATACCTTTTAGTTGAATATTTTAGCAGATTTATTTTTTAAATTCTTTGGCTTGTACTGAGAACAGCAAAGTTATAGTATCACCGAGGTAATTAAATTGAGCCATTTAAAAAACGTGGCATTTGCATTGCTGATGGCAGTATTAAATACCCTTATCGCAGTAGTATTCTTCCTCGCAAAGGGAGTTTAAAAAATAGGGCGGCCAGGGTACCTTAAATGAATGCCTGACCCAGATCCAAGTTTTTGGACTGGTTTTCTTAAGTATTTTCCTGGCAGTCTATCCTTCCTCTACTAAGGGCAGCAATTGGAGCAAAATAATTCGGATTGCCGGTGATTCCTCTGCCCTTATAAGTTCCCGCTATAGTGTGGCCTTAATAAAATCAAGCCCATACTTATGAGAAATAAGTACGGACTTGATTACTGCAACGCATTTGGGATCTTAAGTTTTTTCTTGGGGCCTGCTTTGGAAACAAGCTCTTCCATGATCCATTTATTATAAGATACAACTAAGTTACAGCATAAGCTTTACATTAAGTGCTTTAAAGGCTACTGCGGCCTGATCTCCCATTTTATACCCGCTAATTTTGAATTTCTCTTTGGGCATTATGGTTGTCAGCAGATTCTCTCCCACATTTAAGGTTATGCGAGCCATGTATTCCCCTTCATCAATGCTTACTATTTTTCCTGAAAGCCGATTGACCAAGCCTTTATTAGCTGGCAATTTATGGGAAGTTGAAGGCTCTTCAATATGGTCTGTGGAGCCGATTGAGAGCGATTGAAAAACTTCACACTCTTCCTCGCTCTGGGTACAATAACCCAGGCTAACACAGCTTGCACATTCTGAATCCATGGGAATTTGATGCCAGGCGAAATTTACCATGTAGGCTTGATGTTCGGCTTCAGTGCCGGAACAATAACCATAGACTTCACAGTTTCTGCATTCAGAGTACGAATAATGCACTATTTGGTTCCCCCTTTAATATAACCCTATTTAATAATATATCTATAATCTAGCCACCGGACCCCCATCCAAAGCGGCATTTAACTCCAGGCTGCTTGCCATCCCTCCTTGCTAATTCTAAGATATTATTGCTATAGTTTTAATATTAGACATAAAACCCGTCTTTCCTTCTAAAGGCTAAGACACAATATTTGTTAAAAATGTATATCTAATCAAGATAATTATACAGGGAGGCCCTTATGCAAGAAATATTATCCAGTTTAATAAATTCGGTAGTCCACAATTATTCAGATCTTCATCAATGTCAAAGTAACTGGGAAGCACCTTCAATTGCTTGGGCCCGGGCTGATGATCCCCTTTTTTTAGACTTAAAGCGGGTAGTAAGTCCTTCTCACGCCTTACCCCAGGATCTCTTGCCCCAGGCCCGCACGGTTATGGTTTATTTTCTACCCTTGGCCCGGGATATTAGCAGGAGCAATCGGCATGGTAAACTGGCTTCGGTCCAATGGTCCATGGCCTATGCGGAGACCAATCGATTGATTATGGACATCAATCTAATAGTAAAGCAGGAATTGGAAAAATATGGCTATAATTCAACCCTCTTGCCGCCAACCCATAATTTTGATCAAGAGAAATTAATTAGCGATTGGTCCCATCGCCATGTAGCTTATATTGCCGGTTTAGGTACTTTCGGCATTAACCAAATGCTTATTACTGAACGAGGCTGTACCGGCAGACTGGGTAGTATCATAATGGATGTGGAACTCCCTCCCACCCCTCGCCCCGATTATGAGTATTGCCTATATAAATATGATGGAAGCTGCCAGTTGTGTGTAGAACGTTGCCCCTACCAGGCCTTGACCTTGGATCACTTTGATCGTCAACGCTGCTATCAGGTCCTACTCTATAACGATCACTTTTACCCAGAGGATCTTATCGTTGATGCCTGCGGCAAATGCTGTGTTGGCTTGCCCTGTTCATTTATTAATCCCAGAGCAAAATTACCAGACGAATAAGAAGTGAACCTGGCTAGATTAGTGGTAATCAAGTAACCAAATTACAATATTTCCATATTATATAGCATCTACTAAGAAAGGAGTTGACCTTTGATGTCCGGTGGATTTCGCCCCTACCATCCTTTGAGCAGGATTTGCTTTACTCCTACAAAAGATGCATATATATCAGAATTTTATCCCAAAATGAACTTTGGTGATCGTTTCTATTTATTTGCTAACCAGTTCCAGGGCTGCGGTGATGAATACCAGACTTTAATCAAATTTGATCTGTGCGAGGACAATTGCAGAATGATTCCTCCCAACAGCTTTATTCAGGAGGCTACCCTGCGATTGTGGATTTATCGCAATGAAGTTCCCTGCGGTAAAACTACCCACTTGTGTGCTTATCCGGCAGTGCAGAACTGGAAGGAACTGAAGGTGACCTGGAACACTCGCCCCCTGATTAATGATTGCTATCCTTTCTGCACCTGCGTTTCTCCCGGTTTTGTAAATGATTGGCTGGAAATTGATGTTACCAACCTGGTAAAAGCCTGGTATAAGGGTTTCGTGGTAAATGATGGCATTCTATTAAAATGTGATGAACCTTTCGATAGTCTTTTGGGCTTCTATAGCCGTGAATACAAGGATTCAACTTACTGGCCCCGTCTTTGTATCACCTATGGGGTTAAATGCTGTGCCGACAGACCCCGTTTCCCAGCCAATGAAATAGTATAAAAGATATACCCAGTTAAACTCCTGGGCCGGGATCCTTCCCGGCTTTTCTTATTGGAAGTAAAAGTGGCCAATGAGAGTGCTGCTTCAAACAAAGTAATTTGAATATATTTACAAATGGCTTAAAGCTGGCCGATTATGATATATTATTTAAAGATGAACCTGCAAAAAAATCATTATCATATTTTTGCAGTGAAATCAAAATACCATAAATAGGTAGGTTTAAGGTGGAACAAGGCAAGGTCAAGAAGTTTTTACCCTCATCAATCGGAAAGCCCTTTTTACATGGCCTTAAGGCTTCCATTCCAATTGCTGTAGGTTACATACCCATCGCTATTACCTTTGGTCTGATAGCCAAATCAGCAGGCATCCCTGACTATATTACCCTTCTTATGTCTTTTCTGGTTTTTGCCGGAGCCAGCCAGTTTGTGGGAGTTAATTTGATCGCCCTGGGGACTAATCCCTGGGAAATTATACTTACCACCTTTATTTTGAATTTGCGCCATTTGCTTATGAGCGCTTCCCTGTCCATGCGTATTGATGCATCGGTATCCAAGGCCTGGCGATACCTTTTGGCTTTTGGAATAACTGATGAGACTTTTTCCGTAGCCAGCTTGCAAAAGGCTTCAGTTCTCTCCCCCTGGTTTATTATTGCTTTGAATATGATGGCCTACGCAGCCTGGACCCTGGGCACTGGGATGGGTATTTTTTTGGCCAGCGGGCTGCCCGCTCCGCTGCAAGCCAGTATGGGTATTGCTCTTTACGCCATGTTCATTGGCTTACTGGTACCTTCCCTGAAAAACTCCCGGCCGGTTTTTCTGGTGGTAATCTTATCTATGACCATCAGTTTTGCCTTGTCCTGGATGCCGCTTACTCAAACTATTTCAGCCGGCTGGAAAATAATTATCAGCACCATGATAGCGGCTCTGGCTGCTGCCATTATCTATCCCCAAGGAACTGGAGGTTCTGCTAATGAATAAGCTTTTATTGGTAGTAGCAGCTATGGCCCTGGTTACTTATCTCCCCCGCCTGATTCCACTGCTCCTGTTGGGGGAGCAAAAACTGCCTCCCTTTATCAGCACTTTCTTGCAATTTGTCCCATATGCGGTTCTGGCGGCCCTGATATTTCCCGGGGTATTATCCTCCACCGGTGATACAGCCTCCTCGGTAGCAGGTGCCTTAGCCTCTTTTATACTAGCCTGGATGCGCTTTAATATTATGTTGGTGGTACTGGGGGGTATAGGAGTAGCCCTATTAGCATCCTATCTTATATGAAACTGCCCTTTTATACCCAATAAAGTTTAAGGGATAGTCAAAGATAAGCTGACTTACTGGACGGAATATGGAATAAGCGTATTGGAAACCAGCAGGGGATGAAAACTTGCCTCATGCTTAAGACCCAGACTCACATAATAAGCCCGATCCTTACGCAGGTATAAACGGCAGCTCCCTTTCAGTTTATTGGTTTTAATATCATGATGGCGCAGCATATCACCTGCCTCATATATTCTTAATATCAGCTCATTTTCCAAATCCTCCGGCTGTTTCCCTCCCAGTATACTCCCTTCCAGGGACCAGCAAGCCATACAGGCTTGATCAACCATAAAAAGTTTAATATTATACTCTTGGGAATCCTCCATGGTTTCGGAAGGATAGGCCATAATCTCCGGGGCCGTTTCAAATTTCAGGTCATGGGATAAATCTTTCCGCTTCTGGTCTGGGCTCGGCTGGGGTATGGTCTTTAGGAACCAATATATTACCCAAGCAAAAAATATCAGAATCCCTATACCTATTGAGTTGAGTAACATGCTAAAACTCCCTCCGCTAGATTTGAACACCTCAGGCTTATTATTGCCCAATTAACAGCATAAAATAATGCAGCTCATATCCTGATCAGGAATAATGCTACTAAGCAGGATAAGTGGATCTGGCTAAATTATTTGAAGGGATTTGATGATACTACCAGAATGGAAATTGAAGTAAGAGGCATGAGTTGCAATCATTGGTTACAAATGGTAAAAAGTTCAGCCCTGTAGATA
Source organism: uncultured Syntrophomonas sp. (assembly GCA_964589135.1). Taxonomy (GTDB): domain Bacteria; phylum Bacillota; class Syntrophomonadia; order Syntrophomonadales; family Syntrophomonadaceae; genus JAAYJK01. The sequence continues at coordinate 2,652 of CAZPSR010000041.1, read as the reverse complement.
ATTTATTATACTGCTGAAAACTATTAAGATTATTCCCAGCAAAATGAAGGCCAGGTAGATGTTTTTACCAACTTGGCCTATCCTTTTCTTTTTTTCCAGACTGACTGAGCTTACCCCATCTTGATCAGGTTTCTCTGCTCTGGTTTCCAGGCCTATAATATTTAGGGCTTCATCAATTCGCCCAAGGGGCACATACAGATCAATACCAGTCTGGGAAATGCCCATATATATTTCCATATAAGCCCCTGAACCTTTGCTCTTTAACAAGACCGGGATGCCCGCTTCAGCCAATAAAGATTTCAGCAGCCCCACTTCCATATGGTCCCGGACATTAAGCAGATATACCCAGGAACCACCAAGATCTTTTTCTTCCATCTTAACCCCCATGATTAAAAATGTCTTTCCCCGGCGAAAAGTTATATTTCGCGGATTGCTGGGCTTTGTTAGTGGAATCAAATGTTTATTCTTCGGTACAGTATACTACTCCCACCGTTCCCGGCCCTACATGCAATCCAATCACCGGGCCTATGGAGTAAGCCGGCACTTGCCGCTGATATAAGTGACTAAGATTATGAGCCAACTCCATGCCCCGCTCATAATCGTGAATGTGATGGACCAGCAGATGCTTTAACCCATACTTAGCAGCATCCTGCTGCAAAAGCTGCATTATTCTCTTTATAGCTGCTTTGGTTCCCCGCACTTTTTCTTCAACATCAGTCATACCATCATTCACATAAAGAATCGGCCTGATCTTCAAGAGTGAACCCAGCAGGGCTGAAGCACCGCCAATCCTTCCCCCTTTAATTAAGTAATCCAAAGTAGCGGGAACAAAATAAAATCTCACCTTATCTCTAATATCCTGGGCAATTTGCATGACCTCTTCCATCTTCTTGCCGGCCTGAGCTGCAGCAGCTGCTTCCACAACCTGTAATCCCAGGGCCATACAATTGGTTTTGGAGTCCAAAACCTCTATACAAGCCTGGGGATATTCTTCTAACAATGCTTTTTTAGCTTGCAAAGCACATTCATAGGTACCGCTCATTTTCGCTGAAATAAATATACCCAGTACTTCTTCTCCCCTTAATATTATTTCCCTAAAAGTATCAATGATGGTACCTACTGAAGGTTGAGAAGAGGTAGGAATAATCCCCTCCCTTTGAATCCGTTCATAAAAGTCGTTATAATCCACCGTATCTTCATCAAATGATCCATCAGGAAAACTAACTGCTAGACTTACAATTTTAATATCCAGATCTTGCAAAGTCTGGTCCTGAATATAGGACGTGCTATCCGTAACCAGCTTAACTGTCATTATTAACCCTCCTCTAAATACTCCTGAACCAATTTAATTTTGCGGTATCAAGCTTTTTTCTTACTTCGGGTACCTATTGGCCAGATAAATGGGTTCTGACGGCTGGAGCTGATTCCACTACGGAAGTATGATCCCACTGTCCGGACTTTGATATCTGATTATTGGTTCGGGCCTGTGTTAATGATAATAATTGGACAAGATAATGGCAAGTATAATCATAGCCGAAAAGTAAAAACACTTCACTTAAAACCACCCTGGATGATTATCTCCCCCTATTGCAGACTTGATTCCGTCTATTTTTTGAATTTTCCCAATATTATGAATATATTTTGTTTTTGGGCTTAAAGTGCTATACTCTTATAACGATATATATGGAGGTAGCCATGAAAGTTCAAGTAATCACTGATAGTACTTCTTACCTTCCTGCCGAGATAATTGAGAAGTACCAGATAAAAATTATTCCATTGAATGTTCATTTCGAGGGGAAATTGTTTAAAGAAGGATCACGGTATAGCAACCAAGAGTACTATGAAAAACTCAGAATTTCTTCATCTTTTCCCAGTACTTCTCAACCTTCAGCAGGGGAGTTTTTAGAGGCATTTCAACAGCTTGAACCAAACACCGAAGCTCTAGTAATATTGCTGTCTGCCAAAATCTCCGGAACCTACCAGTCAGCTTATATGGCCCGGGAGATGCTGCCTGAAGGAAGCCAAGCAATTCATCTTATTGATTCCCATTTCTCTGGCATGGGGTTAGGCTTCCAGGTTATAGCAGCCTGTGAAATGCTGGCCAAAGGGCATACCATAAAGGAAGTAACCCAGGCTTTAACAGCCATTCAGGATAAGATGCGTCTGTATTTTGTAGTAGAAAACCTGGAATATTTGGCCCGGGGAGGACGAATGAGCAATCTCAGCTGTAAGCTCGGCACTCTGATTCAGTTAAAGCCGGTTTTAGCCCTGGAAAATGGCGAATTGGCTCTGTTTCAAAAAGTAAGAACCTTTCCCCGCGCTATGGCCGTGGTCATGGCCGAACTGGAAAAAGGACGGAATAATATACAACAGATAGCAGTTTTAAATGTGGAGTATCATGAAAAAGCCAGGCAGCTGCGAGATGAACTGGAGGAGAAATACCGGGTTCCGGTGATGGTATGTAATCTGGGACCAGTGGTGGGATCTCATCTGGGGCCTGGGTCCCTGGGGGTAGTCTATTATTAATACTTGAAAAGTGTATAAAACAATAATTATCCGGAATCAAAACTCATACAATTAAGTAGCAGTTTAATGTAATGGGAAGAGAGCCCAGAGCCCCAGCCCAAATATCTATGCTGGGGCTTATCTGAT
>CAZPSR010000040.1:0-12957 GCA_964589135.1 uncultured Syntrophomonas sp. | reverse complement strand
GATACAGGTAACCATAAGCCGGGATTGCCAGGAGCTGGCTGAGGAACTTCGGGCCGAGGGCTATCCGGTGACCACCTGGGAAGCAGTAGGCCGGGCTGGACCGAAGATGGTTTTAACTATTATTATTAAACGCAACCTGGCCAAGAAAATTGCTGACCGGATATATGAGAAAGTGCCGGAGGCATTTGTGGTAATAATGGAGCCTAAACAGTTTAGCGGTGGATATATAATCAAAAAATAGGAGGTATAAATTTTGCTTAGGTTTTATACGGCTGGAGAATCTCATGGCAAGGGACTGGTTGGAATAATAGAAGGTATGCCCGCTGGTTTGAAAATCGACCAGGATCAAATAAACCAGGAACTGAAGCGCAGGCAGCTGGGATATGGCCGGGGAGGGAGAATGAAGATAGAAAGGGATGAGCTGGAAATCTATTCCGGAGTTAGAAACTGCTATACTCTGGGCAGTCCTATCTCTTTTATAATAAACAACCGGGATCACCAGAACTGGCAGGATATAATGGGCAGCGGAGTGTGTGAGAAAATAGAGGAAAAGGCAGTTAGAAGGCCCAGACCGGGCCATGCGGATTTGCCCGGTGCTATAAAATACGACCATGCCGATATGAGAAATGTGCTGGAAAGGGCTAGTGCCAGGGAGACCGCGGTTCGGGTGGCAGTAGGGGCATTTTTTAAGCAATTATTGGCTTGCTTTAACATATATATTTATAGCGAGGTGGTTTCCATAGGGGAGGTGAGTTATCCCGGATATCAGATTCGGCCAGGAAAACTCTGGGAATTTAATAATATAAGCAAAGCCTCTCCAGTGCGTTGTGGCAGCCCGGAGGTAGGGGAAAAAATGATGCAAAGGATCAATCAAGCCATGGAAATGGGAGAATCCCTGGGAGGTTGTTTTACAGTAGGGGCTATGGGGGTGCCCCCGGGTTTAGGCAGCCATGTGAGTTGGGAGCGAAAACTGGATAGCAGGCTAGCTGCCGCCCTTATGAGTATTCCCGCTATTAAAGGGGTAGAAGTGGGGGAAGGCGTGGCTTGCTCAGCCAGGCCGGGTTCCCGGGTCCATGACCAGATTTACTATGCTGAGGATCAAGGAGTGTATCGTTTGAGCAACCAGGCGGGTGGCATCGAAGGAGGTATTAGCAACGGGGAGCTCATTTGGGCCCGGGCCTATATGAAACCCATACCCACTTTGATGAAGCCCTTGGACAGTATCAATATCCAGACCTGGTCAGCAGAAAAAGCAGTCATCGAAAGAAGTGATGTTTGTGCAGTTCCAGCCGCTTCGGTAGTTGGCGAAGCCATGATGGCTTATGTCATGGCTAAGGCTTGGCTGGAAAAATTCGGTGGTGATAATATCCGAGAAATGGAAACAAGGTATATTGATTACCAGAATTATATAGAAAAGGTGTGGAAATGGAAAAAAATATAGTATTAATTGGCTTTATGGGTACCGGAAAGAGTACCATCGGTATGAAATTAGCCGAAAGATTGAAGATGCAGTTCATTGATATGGACCGTGAAATTGAGAAACTCACCGGAATGAGTATTCAGGTCTTATTTAAAAAGCATGGAGAAATAAGGTTTAGATCGGAAGAAAGTTTAATGTCGAAAAAATTAGGGGCTCGCAATAACCTGGTCATTGCCACCGGTGGGGGAGTGGTTCTCAATCCGGAAAACATGGAGATCTTGAGAAAAAGTGGCATATTAGTCTGTCTGGACGCCCACCCGGAAGTGATCATGGCCCGGGTCAACCGAAAAAAAGGCAGCAGGCCATTATTAAAAAAGAACCTGGGCATAGAAGACATTGAAAAGATGATAGAGGAGCGAGAGGAGTATTATTCTCAGGCCGACTTCAGAGTGGATACCAGCAACAAGGAAATGGATAAGATTGTTCAGGAAATAATCCAAACCCTTAGGAAACTTAATAAGCGAAGAGTTGGATAATAAAGGCAAGCAGAAAGCAGAAAGGATAGAATAGGTGCGTGAAATAGAGGTTAGTCTGGGAGAGGACAGGTCCTATAGAGTAATTATTGGATCCGGAATTTTGCCCCAAATTGGAAAGCTGACTAAACAATTAAAGAGTAGTCCTAAAATAATGCTTATCAGCAACCCCTTGGTCTTTTCCTGGTATGGGGCCAGGGTAGTAGATTCTCTGCAGGGGGCGGGTCTTACTGTGAGTATTGCCCTGATGCCGGATGGAGAGGAGCACAAGAACCTGGAAGAGCTGTGGGCTATGCTGGATAAGGCAGTCTTAGCGGGTTTGGAACGATCCAGTGTAATTATAGCTCTGGGCGGTGGGGTAGTGGGAGACCTGGCCGGTTTTACTGCATCCATTTACCAGCGTGGCATTGCTTGTATTCAGATACCTACCACTCTCTTGGCCCAAGTGGACAGCAGTGTAGGAGGTAAAACCGCAGTTAATCACCCTCAGGGCAAAAACCTGATCGGTACCTTTCACCAGCCTATTCTGGTCTTAATAGATATTGATACTCTGAATACCCTGGCCGAAGAAGAATTTCGGGCCGGATGGGGAGAAGTAGCCAAGTACGGCATTATTTATGACTATAATCTATTTCAGCTGCTGGAAAAAGCAGCCCCAGGGCTGAAAAAGAAAGAGGCTGAAGCGATCCAGGAAGTGGTTTATCGCTGCATAAAAATTAAAAGCGAAATCGTGGCTAGAGATGAGAGAGAATCCAGCTTAAGAATGATTCTGAATCTGGGACACACCTTTGGCCATTCCATCGAGAAGTTGGGCCACTATAAAGAAATTAAACATGGAGAGGCAGTAGCCAGGGGAACTTTGATGGCTTCCATACTAGCCCGGGAGCTGGGTTATCTAAAGCCAGCTGAGGTCGCAAGGATTGCCGCCTTGTTTAAAAACCTGGGTTTTTCCTGGCCTCGGCTTAATTATCCAGCCCAACTCATATATCAAGGAATGCTTAATGATAAAAAAATTAAGGATGAGAGCTTGCGAGTTGTAGTGCCTCAAGGAATAGGAGGATATGCGATTATTAATAGTCCTGATCCCGCTATCTTGTTGCAAGCCATAGCAGAAGGGGCTGATTACCAATAGCTAAAATACCTGGCTATACCAGGCCGGATAAAAATATTTTGCTCTTTCCCCGGTCTCCCGGTAATGGTCTTCTTTAAGGAAATGAGCCCGCTAGTTTGCTCAATGTATTTCCCAGCTGCCACTTTGAGTTGAGGTCTAGCGTCGGGGAAATCTGCTCAACTAATGATTCAGGTTTTCCCAGTGTTCCATGGCTTCAGTCAATTCAAGATAGGCCTGGTCTTTTAGCCGCAGCTTAATGCAGGCTTTAACTCTGGCCAGATTAAGGTTGATGGCGTTAATTTCATCTTTTTCCACACTGAATTGTATACGGGGCACTATTTGCTGCCAGGTAAGCATTAAATCCTGGTAGCTTTTTTCCGCCTGTTCCCAATTTTCTGACTGCAGCGAACGCTTAAGATTGGAAAAGGGCTCTGACATAGGCCGGGCCCAATAATTACCGCTATTCATCAAGCCAATAAAAACCATCAATATAATCGCAACTGTGAAATAATAGAAAAGCTTCTTCATTTCTTTTACCTTTTTTCATTTTTGGATTCCACTCGATCCTGGTACTTGTCTATATACAATTGGCTTGTAGCTGGATTATAGGAAGCCACAAATACCTGAGCGGGGTCATTGATTCCCTGCAATTTAAGCTGAGTATTCAACCAGAGCCTATCTAATCCGGCTGCACTTAGATTGCTGTCCACTACTACCCCGGCATAGATTATTTCTGTACTTACTCCACTGGCTAAAGGGGGTATTTGCAAGTGTTCCGGGGTTAGATACTGAAACTCGGGTTTTAAGAGCACCGAAAGCTGACCATTAGTCTCCAGGATGGCCACATCTACCTGGCTGATATCAAAGACGTTTTTGCTTCGCAGTTGTTTGAGCAAATCAGCAATAGTATATCTGAGCTTTTTCATACTATCTTCCATGACCAGGCCGTTTCTTATGAGAATAGTGGGTTCGCCTACCAGGTAGTGATTAACTTCTTTAGATCTTAGAGTCAAGAGCTGCAATATAAAAACCGTCAGGGTCCAGGTTAATAACCCTACCCAATGGGGCCAGGCCCGAGTACTTAGGTCAACTGATAAGGATGCGGCGATAGAACCGATAGTGATACCTAAAACATAATCAAAAAAACTTAATTGGCTGATTTCTTGTTTGCCCAGTAAGCGGGAAAATACAAAAAGGGTGAAGAACCCGATTAGACTTCTTACCAGCACTACCAGAGCTTCATTCAGGGTCAACACCTCACTATTAATGATTGCTTTTATTATGCACCGGCCTCAGCCTTAAAATGCAGGCTTGGATGCAGAGAACTGATATTGGTAGAAAATTTGCTGGTAATTGAAGCCCAGGTAGTCTATAGTATTTTATTATTAATCTATATTTGAGGAGAATATAGCCAGCTGGCCCAGCAGCAGTTGTGATATGTCCAGCTCCAGCTGGGATATATGGGTAAAGTAGTCTGCCAGCTGACTGAAAAAGACAGCAGCTTTTCAAATCAAGGGACAAATCAGTCTGGGGGAGGAAGAGCAATGGATATTAAAGAAGCTATGGATCTGGCCATTCAAGAGGAACTTAAAGCAGCAGAAAAATACCGGGATATGGCCCGGGAAGCGGTAGATGCGGAAACCAGGCTTTTGCTGGAACAGCTGGCCCGGGAGGAAGATATGCACTATCGCAAGCTGAAGGAAAGGCTAAAAGCCATCAGATTAATGGGATAAAACTGGCTAATTAAGACCAGAGCCATTAAAAATAATGCTGGCCAGCACAATAAACAGCAGCAATAGTAACAGGGGAAGGGCAGTTACAATAATTCGAGTCTTTAAATGGGTATGGCCCTGTACATATTCAGCCAACAAATGGGTTAAATAAGTAGTTAGGCCAGAGAATAATAAGACAGCTATCAACTGAAAAAATGATGGGATATTATGGTAAGCGTTATACACCAGGTTTTTCCAAAGAGAATGACTATAATAGGCGAGAACAATAAACTCGATTAAACCTGCTGCAAATTGAAAAGCCAAGCCCTGTTTCTGGATGGAAGTATTGAGCTCCATCAGTTCCCGGATTTTCTCCTGGGTGGCCATATTGATCCGGCTATTCAAGATTTCGATGCGACTCTGTACTACATCAATGGCTGCCTGATGGCTGTCCCGGGAAATGATCAAAGTTTGGCATAAGCCATTTGCATTGTCTATAGTGTCCAAAAAGGTTTGGCCCAAGCTGGCCAGCTGGTAATCACTTATTTTAAAGGCTTTCTCCTGCTTCAGCTTCTGGGTGAAGCTATGCCATCCTTTTTCCAAGCGGCGGCGTCCTTCATTAATCAGGTTAATATCGGTGGCCAACCTTGCGTAAGCTGAGGAAAGGGCTTTTATCTGCTCCTCCAATTCCTCGGCTGGTTTGGATTCCTCCTCATCTTTAACCAGATGGGTATGCATAATCAGCGATAGTTGCTTATCCAGGTCGCTGTGCTCCTGCTCCACCATCTGGTTTCTTTCCCGCAGCAAGCGGGAAATCATCTTCAGTTCCAAGTACCGGGCTTCTATCAGGGGCATTCCCTGGCTAAATAAGCGCCGGGTAGCGGGGTCCAAAGCCTGAGGTTGAACCAAGTAGTATACCTGGTTAGCGCAAGGGGTAAAACGGGACATAGTTCCAGCTTCTATGGATATAAGCTGTGGCTTGGGGGGGGGAGTCGGCAAGGGTAAAACACTACTGATATCGGTCTGGTCCAACTGGCTACTGGCAACTACCGTAACCTGCCCCAAAAGCAGATCTTGGTTCAGGTGTCTTGACTGAATTTGGTCCAATTGGGTCAGAAGCTCTCTTAAACTTGTTTCCATCCCCCAGCACTCAAGTACCAGAATTCTCTTTTTATCCTGTTTCAGCTCTTTAATAAACTTACTGGGCTGCTGGGCAGGCAGGTCCAGTCCTCCAGTCCTGGCCTGTTGAAAGCCCAGTGTTTGTAGGTCGTTTAGCCAGGGTTCTAATTGATGATCATCATCTGCTAAATAAATATAATATTTAAAAACAGCCTGGGCTTCTAACATAATTCTGCTATCCCCCAATCTATCCCCCATATTCTGCTGGTAAAGTAATATTTACCAGCTAACTTAAAAGATAGCAAAGTGCAGGAAAGATGTCTAGCCTCAATGGGGAGCTTCCTACTGCTCAAGGGCGGGACCCCAGGTGAGGAATGTAGATAAAAAGCAGATCCTATCCATTTATCCTATAAGCTATATAATGGTGTTGATAAAGCTGGAAACAAGTTGTATAATAATGTAAATTATGGAATAGTACCACAAAAAATACCTATATGTGGTAGAGGAGTATAAGCTAAGAACACCCCAAACCGCTTTCTTCTTATCGCCTATCTTCTTAGCAGCTGGCTTTTGTCAGTAATAAATTTTAGTCTTCCTTTTTTACCTCGCTTAATTGATTTTGGGAAGAGGGGGAGAGAATCTGCAATACCAGTATAAAGTAAGAAGCCGGCAGGGAGATCTTATCGTGGGTTCGGTGGAAGCTCCCAGTGAAAATTCTTTGGTTAGAGGTCTATTGCAAGAACAGTATTGTATTCTGGAAGTTAAAGAAATTAAAAGCCCCAGTTCAGAGCAGGGTTACTACCCCGCCATTTCCTTACGAGATCTGGCCCTTATGAGTAGAATGCTGGCTACCATGTTATCCGCCGGTTTGCCCGTGGTAAGAGCATTAGCTATTCTTCAGCAACAAACTCGTAATAAAACCATGAAAAAGCTTTTAATCCAAATTGCTTATGATATAGAAAGAGGTTATGCTCTGCATGAATCCCTGGACCAGCATCCCAAGTGTTTCAGTTCGGTTTATGTCAATCTAATTAAGGCTGGTGAACAGGGCGGAGTATTGGTGGGGGTATTGCACCGTCTGGGTCAATATCTGGAAGATGAAATGCAGACCAAGAACCGTATAATAACTGCCTGTATGTATCCAGCCTTAATTCTGGCTTTTACTATTTTTACTGGGGTATTTATTCTGATATTTGTTATGCCTACTTTTGCTGGACTGTTGGAATCGGTGGGTGCTGATATGCCCAGGCCTACCCAAATATTAATAAGATGCTCTCAATTCCTTGCTCACAATCTATTCTATCTGCTCCTTACCGGCTTATCCTTTTTGGTTGTTTTAAAGAAAACCGTACAAATAGAAGAAGTCAGGTATTTTTTAGACCGTTTATGCCTTAGACTGCCTTTGATAGGAGGGATTAATTCCCAGATCCTGGAATCCCGTTTTGCACGCACTATGGGGATATTGATTTCCAGCGGCATATCTGTTCTGGGGGCTATGAAAGCGGTAGAAGGAGTAGTTGAAAACACATTTGTATTGAGGGCTCTGGTAAAAGCCAGGGAGAACATTAGTGAAGGGCAATCTATTGCCGTGCCATTACAGGAATCCGGAGTTTTTGAGCCTCTTCTAATCCAGATGATAACTGTAGGTGAGGAAACCGGGACTTTGGATGAAATGCTGGCTAAGCTGTCGGATTATTACGAAGAGGAAATCAGGCAGAGTATAGAGCGGGGAGTAGCGATCCTGGAACCCCTTTTGATAGCTTTGGTAGCTATACTAATCGGTGGCCTAGTATTGGCTACTATTTTGCCGGTGTTCGACCTCTTGACTAATCCAGCAGTATAATTGCTGGCTGTCTGCCGGTCAGTACCAGTTTATTTGCTAGTGTTGGTCAAGGGAGAATAGTGTTGATTGGACCTGGCTGAATATGGAATGCTTAAGTATGAAAGATAAGAATAGCGACCGGGCCGATAAACAGGGCCAGGGAGGCTTAAGCCTCTTTGAGCTTATGGTTGGATTAGCCATAGTGGCCCTGATAGTTATAGGCCTATTTGCCACTTTCCCCGCTTCCCGGCTGTGGATAAGACAGGCCGGGGAAAAAACCATGGAGACCGTTTATGCTGCATCGGTTTTAGAGCTGTTGAGAAATAATGCCCTGCTGCTGCAGCAGCAACTGCAGGAGGCTGATCCCTGGACCGCAGTGGATGAAAATTATGAAGACCAGGTGTTTAGCTTTAATTTGGGGGGACAATCTATGGCAGCAGATGTGTCTCCCGGAATGATTACCACTATTACTGCCCGCAGTTTTAATGATCAAGTATATTATGACGGCATATCACCTGAGGGTATCAATCAAATTGGGAATGGGGACCAGGCCCAAGAGGTATTTTTTCATGCTAGCCTAATCGAGGTGAATATAGCCATTGCATGGGTGGATGGAAGGGAGGGCTTTCTATTATCTACCATCATCAGCAGCAGATAGTACTCAAAAAACTACTGAAATCCCAACAGGGAATCACTCTTATCGAGAGTCTCAGTGCCCTGCTCCTGCTCATAGTCCTGACCAGTACTTTGATGGCAGGCCTCTGAGGGGCGGGCAGTTCATTAAATCAAATTAACGACCTCAGCGAAATAAAATATGCAGCTCAGGAAGCCGGCCAGCTGATGCTTCGAGACATTAAGAGCAGTGATAAGATACAGGTCTTAGGCTCAAATGGCGAACCAGTAGCTTTAGGGGAAACCGGGGGGCAATTGAGCTTGACGGTTCCCGTTATCAATGACCAGGAGATTAAATACCAGAGGCTTAGCTACTATATGCAAAATAACACCCTATATCGTGAGAGATACCAGCTAAACAACAAAAGAGATCCTGGGGATGACCAGTTTTTAGACAAGATACCTGCTGTTGACAAGATAACGGGACTAAGTTTTTTATGTCCCCAGTATGGGGTAGTGGAATACCAAATAATAGCTAGTGAAAACGGTCGCAGCATTACGGCCCGGGGTAGAGCCGGCCACCGGGTAGACTATGGGTTGGAATAGTTACGGAGGGATCATTAAAAATGAGCCAGAGGGGGAAGGAGGATGCACGGGGTAGCGCAGTAATTCTGGCCTTGTCCTTACTTATAGTAATCAGTATTATGGCTGGAGCTGCTTTAAGGGTAGCAAGTGTTCAGAGCAAAGTGGCTAGGGCTCATAATCAGGCGGAAGTACTTCGTCAGGCTGCTGAGGGGGGGATCCAAGTAGCCAGGAGCGTGGTAATGAACTATATTGCGGCCAGGCAGGACTTACCCGTTTTTGATGATATATATCTGGATAATGGAATAAAGGTAGAGATTAGCTGTCAGCCCAGAGTTATTAAGGGACGAAAGGTGCTTGTGGTTACCTCCCGGGCCTTTGGGTCTCAAGCCGGGTCCACCGTCAGTAAAGCCATCCAGGCTCAAATACTAAGCGAGGGACTGCCGGCCTATGCGGTGCAGGCAGAGAGCCTAAAGGTTTCAGGATGGTACAGGGCAACAGTGTCCCAAAAGCCTATTGATGACATGCAGCAGGATTGGTCCGTTAGCCTTACTGAAAGACGTCTGGAAGGAGATGCCCAATATCCTCAGGGTTATCCCTGTCAAGGCCCTTGCTATCCTGGCTGCACCGAAGCCACTAAACTTAATCATCCCCTTTTCAGTATTTATGAGCAAGAGTGGCCAGGTCTGGACTATCCAGATCATACCTGGCAGGTTAGTTATGAATACGGTTGCCTGGAGGGAAAAGGGTTTCATATCCTTGATGACAGTTTAATCACCATAACTCCTTTTTATGAGCCATATGGCTACCTGGAAGTATTAGATGAAAAAAATAGAGAGGAACTCCTGGCCTTGTCATTAGGATGGGACAATACTGTGGGTACGGCGGAGGAATTATTATTTACCGATGACCTAACTAGTCCGGTCTGGGGAAAAGCTATGAGTGAAGAGAATTACCAAGCTCAGATAATACAAGAGCTAATAAAATCCAGGGCCGAGGTAATTTATCCACTGCGAAATTTTAATCCCCAGGATTTTATTAAAACCGGACATTTGGTTTCCCATCTGGGTTCTCCTGATATACCCGGGGAGTTATGGGATGACTATCGAAACCTGGCCCAAGACCATTCCAGCTGGCAGTACATACCTGGCAATGGGCCTCAACTGAAGTTCCAGGATGGAATCTACCGGGTTGATATGGAACAGTTGGATAGTACTCTGGTTTTTATCGACCGTCCTCCCGGGGATACCATAGAGCTGGATTTCAATAGTCTCTTAAAGGGATTGCCATTAAGCAAATGGCTGGAAGGGCCAGGAAACAGGTTCTTTGACCTGGTCGAGAATGGGTCCCATCCGATAATTGTGATCGCAAATGCCAATATTCATCTAATTCTGGATAGCGTAGTATTTAAAAATTTAAACGCTGATCCTGCTATTTTTATGCTTTCGGGAGGGGACATCAAGGTAACCCTCGATCCGGTGGATTTGGAACATATTGCCGAGAGTCGACATATTTTGGCTTTCTTATTGGCTGCACGGGACCTTCATATTATATCCCGAGTATCAGAATGCCATTACAGTGGTGTTATATATGCTGGTAAACAAATATACCTAATGCTGTCAGCAGAAGGGACAGAATCGGAACCACGTTTAATAATTCAGAAAAGTGCCCGAATTTTCCAGCTATTTCCTCATTCATGGGTTTACCTCAATATGGCTCCGATTATTGCCTATAGTTTTCTAGATTGAATGGAGGAGGTAGATGTTATGAGGTCTGGTATAGGTTTGGATATAGGCAGCAGGAAAATAAAATTAGCCCGGGTAAGAAAAAAAGGATCCGGGCTAGAGTTAATGTGTTTTGCCAGTCGGGAAACTCCCAGGGGAGTAATAGAAGCAGGGGCGATTATGGATCCTTATGTTCTCGGTGAGGCTATAGCTGAACTGGTTAATAAATTGGGCTTGAAAAATCGCCCCGTCATCAGCGCCGTAGCTGGGCCACAGGTGTATACCCGGGTTATTGCCATGCCCAGATTGACCATGAAAGAACTCCGCCAAGCAGTAAAATATGAAGCTGCTGCCTTTCTGCCGGTATCAGTAGACCAAGCAGCTATGGATATATATCCCCTTCGTGAATATCAGGACCAGGAAGGTAGTAAAATAGAGCTTCTGTATGTAGCGGTACGGCAAAGCCAGGTGGAAAGGTTAAAGACCTCTTGCCGCCTGGCTGGCTTGAAGCTGCAGAGTATAGAATTGGAACCTTTGGCTTTAAACCGATTATTTCCTACCCCTCCGGAAGTGGAATATATGGCTTTTCTAAATCTGGGTGCATTTCGTCCTTATTTCTCCATACTGAGAGATGGAGCCCTGCTGTTTAATAGAAATTTTTCTTTTGCCTATAGCGGCTATCCGGCTGGGGCAGCCCTGCCCTGGTCCAAGTCAGCCTTTAAAGAAGGTCAATTACCGGGTACTGAGCGGGTTATAAATGAGATAGTAAATGAAATTGATCGTTCCTGCCAATATTTTCAGCAACAGCATGAAAATGGGCCAGATACAATTCTAATCACCGGGGGAGGAGCCAGGATACCTGGACTGGATCAAGCTATCGCCAATAGTCTGAGTTGCAAGGTCCAGGTGGCAGATCTATTGTCCCGAGTCCAATTCAGGGGTCAATTGGAAGAAGAAATCGGGCAGGAGCTTAACTGCGATTTTGCCGTTGCTACTGGATTGGCTCTGGGAGGGATTGGGTTTTGGGGACTAATAAGGAAGTAAAGATTAACCTTATCGCTAATGAATACCAAGCCCGGAATCGGAGAAGGAAAACCTGGGCTATGCTATTCCTGGCTTTTGCCTCTACCCTGGTTTTCATGCTAGGGGTTTATAATTATTATCAAAAAGGTCTAGAAGGGCTGACCTGGGAAAGGCAAAGGCTGAAAGAGTCCTGTGAGCAGAGTCAAATTTTATTGCAGGGCTTGCAGACCCCAAGCCATGGCTATCTGCAATTAAAGAGCAACAGCGTACAAACAGCCCAACATATCCAGGCTTCAACTTTGGACTTATTGGATGTAATAGAGAAAACACTGCCCTCAGCCATTGCTTTAAGCGAGATTAGTATAGAATCGGACCGGATAATTGTTAAAGGATCTTCTTCTTCTCATAATCAGGAAGCGCTTTGGTTAAATGGCCTGAAGGAGCAACATTTATTTCAGGAACTCCTACTACTGGACTCTAAATGGCATGAAAGCAAGGAGGAAGTTGGATTTGAATTGGTCCTGGCCCGGGCAAAAAATCAACCAGATCTTGAGTAAGCGGGAGCAAATATTTATCATACTGCTCCTCTTTTTTCTTATCATATACACTTATTATATTTGGCTGCTTTTACCCTTACTAAATGAAATAGCTTCAATTGAAATGGAAAATAGGCAACTGCTTGCTCAAGTATCCCATCTGCAGCAATCGCTCCAGGAAAATCCGGGGAATAATGCTCTTTTAGGGAAAGATAAGTCTCTTGAGCTTTTTCAACTAGTCCCTGCTAAGCCGGCCATACCTGAAGCCATATCCAGCCTGCAGAAAATGGCCGAAGAATCAGGAGTAATACTGGAAAGGGTTTACTATAAAAGCCTGGCTAAGGGAGAGGAAGATAAATCCAGGCCCGGGGACTTACAGGAGGAATATGTAGAAATTCGGGTACTAGGAGGATATGATGAGCTTAGGGCTTTTATTTTTAAAATTGAACAAAGAAGTAAGCGGATTATGATTTTGAACCAGAGCCGAATTCAAAGGATGGAAGCAGATTTTTGGAGTGAGGCCACAGTTAGCAAGGCAGAGCAGAGTATCAATCTATTCGCCCTGCCCCAGCTTAAGGCGGATTTATCAATCAAGTTGTTTTATGACCATATTAGTATGCCTGAAACTTGAGAAAAGGTATTCCTTTGCAGACCACCAGCACCAATGGTTTTAACGTAAATTTTATAAAGTCAACAATGGCAGCAGATCCTGGTATTATAAAAAAGTTGTAAGTATTTTGGGGTAAATTAGTTAACAAATGAG